>JACMIV010000057.1 GCA_014380965.1 Rhizobiaceae bacterium
ATGGAAGCGGAAAAACTCGCCAATGCAGCCGCCGGCATCGACAATGGCGAGCGGAAGACTGCCGGCACGATCCTGATGGCGACGGTGAAGGGCGACGTGCACGACATCGGCAAGAACATCGTCGGCGTCGTGCTCGCCTGCAACAATTACGAGATCATCGATCTCGGCGTCATGGTGCCGGCGACGAGGATCCTGGAAGAGGCGAGGAAGCACAAGGTCGACGTGATCGGCCTCTCCGGCCTCATCACGCCCTCGCTCGACGAGATGGTCCATGTGGCGGCCGAGATGGAGCGCGAGGGCTTCGACATCCCGCTCCTCATCGGCGGCGCGACGACGAGCCGCGTCCACACGGCGGTGAAGATCGACCCGCGTTACAATGCGGGGCAGACGATCTACGTCACCGATGCGAGCCGGGCCGTCGGAGTCGTCTCGAACCTCCTCTCGCCCGAGACTCGGGGCGCCTACAAGGAGACGATCCGCCAGGAATACCTCAAGGTCGCCGCCAACCATGCGCGCAGCGAAGCGGAGAAGAAGCGGCTGCCGCTGGAGCGCGCCCGCGAGAACGCGTTCCTGGCCGACTGGTCCGCTTACGAGCCGCCGCGCCCGAGCTTCCTCGGCACCCGCGTCTTCGAGGGATACGATCTCGCGACGCTCGCCCGGTACATCGACTGGACGCCCTTCTTCCAGACCTGGGAGCTGAAGGGCCGCTATCCCCAGATCCTCGACGATGAGAAGCAAGGCGCGGCGGCGCGGGCTCTCTTCGAGGACGCCAAGGCCATGCTGGCACAGGTGATCGAGGAGAACTGGTTCCAGCCCAAGGCCGTCGTCGGCTTCTGGCCGGCGGGCGCCGTCGGGGACGACATCCGCCTCTTCGCGGACGAGAGCCGCAGCCAAGAGCTCGCGACCTTCTTCACGCTGCGCCAGCAGCTCTCGAAACGCGACGGGCGGCCGAACATGGCGCTGTCGGATTTCTGCGCGCCCGTCGCCTCGGGAAAGACCGACTATGTCGGCGGCTTCGTCGTCACCGCCGGTATCGAGGAGGAAGCGATTTCCAACCGCTTCGCCAAGGCGAACGACGACTATGCCGCGATCATGGTCAAGGCGCTCGCCGACCGTTTCGCGGAAGCCTTCGCCGAGGCGATGCACGAGAAGGTCCGCCGGGAGCTCTGGGGCTATGCCGCGGACGAGAGTTTCTCGCCGGACCAACTCGCGGGCGAGCCCTATCGCGGCATCCGCCCGGCGCCCGGCTACCCTGCGCAGCCGGACCATACGGAGAAGGTGACGCTGTTCGAGCTGCTCGACGCGGAAGCCGCCATCGGCGTGTCGCTGACGGAGAGCTATGCGATGTGGCCGGGATCGTCCGTGTCGGGCCTCTACCTCTCGCATCCGGACGCCCATTACTTCGGCGTCGCGAAGGTGGAGCGCGATCAGGTGGAGGATTACGCGGCGCGCAAGAGGATGTCGCTGGTGGAGGTCGAGCGCTGGCTCGGGCCGGTCCTCAATTACGTGCCGCTGGCGGAGGCGGCGGAGTAGGAGGCGGCGGGTTGAGGTGTTGAGGAGGCCGGCGGCTTCGCTCCTGGCCGGCTGCCGCGTCCACCGCCTTATCCCGGAAGCCCTTCCTCTCGAAGCAGCGCGGAAATCCGTTCGCGGAATGGGAAGAATCCCTTGGTCGCATGAGGCCAGAAGCGGGAGTCCCAGTCGCGCCGGACCCGAACGAGCGGAATTCCGGCCGCGCTCAGCTCCGGAGCGAGACTCGCTAGGGTCGAGGCGACGGGGCCGACCGGCGTCTCTGGCGTCACGATGGAGGTTGCGCCGCAAGCCTTCGCCGCCGTTAGAAGCGACGGGGCGTCCAGCGCGCCCATGCGCGCCGGGCCGGTGCCGAAATGGGCCTCTGCGCGACTGGCAGCATCCGCCATCGCGTCGGCGAGGAAGCGGCCGGCCTTGTCGCCGAAGGGCCAGGGCCGGGTACCTTCGATCCGCGTCGCCGTGGCAATCCCGGCTATGTCGAGGCCCTTGGGGAAAGCGCTTTCGGGATGGAGGTCCTCGCCGGTCATGAGGAGGAGGGTCTTGCCGGCGGGCACGGGAGGCGTCGGCCGGATTGGCTTGGCGGCCGGCAATGCCGTCTCCTCGCGCAGCGGCTCGGCGGTCTCCGCCAGACCCTTCGGCGAAAAGCGTCCCTCCGTGAAGCGGGCGATGTTCTCCTTCGTCGCGAGATAGGTCTTGCCGGTCGTCTGCAGCCCGGCGACCCAGCGCCAGGAGAGCGTGTTCGAGGCAGGGTCGGCGTCGAGGAGATTGCGCAGGAAGAAGTCCGCGCCGAGCGTCCAGGGCAGGCGCAGCGTGAAGATCCAGATCGAGGCGAACCACATGCGGGCGTGGTTGTGGAGATAGCCAGTGTCGGTGATCTCCTTTGCCCAGTCGTCGAAACCGTCGATGCCGGTCTCGCCTGCTTCGGCCCGCGCTAAAGCCTTGGCAAGTCCACTTGCCGCTCCGGCCCTCGTCGCATCGCGCTCGTCGAGGAAGCGCTCCCAGACGGCGGGGCGCAGTTCCAGCCAGCCTTTCCAGTAGGTGCGCCAGAGGACTTCGTGGATGAACTTCTCGGCTTCGCGTGGACCATGCACGGCGAGCACGCGCTCGACGACTTCACGCTCCGTGAGGAGGCGGTGGCGAAGATACGGCGACAGGATCGAGACGTCGCTGCGGTGGCCAGGTCCCTGATCGGTATTTCGGCCGGCGGCGTAGTGACGGCCGGCACGCGGCAGGAAGGCGCCGACACGGAGCAGTGCCTCCGCCCGTGTGCCGGGAAAGGCGGCAGCCGGCTCTTCGAACGGCTGCAATGGCTTCAACCCCGCTGCCGCGCTGCGTTCTGAAGGCGAGGGCGCAGGCGCAGGAAGCGGATATAGGCCCATTCGAGCCCAGCGAGGACGACCCGGTTTCGCGCCAGCAGACCGAGGGGGCGCAAGAGGGGAACCGCGCGCCACATGGCAGCGAAGGCGGCGGCGCCCGACAGCATCAGCCCGTTCTCGCGTGCATGGAAGCGCGCGAGAAGCTCGGCGCGGTCCATCGGGCAGGCGGTGTCTCCGTCCGCCGCATCGACGAAGGTGATGGCGCCCTTGCGGTCCAGCCGCTGCATGAGCGCGATCTCCCGCCTGCAGAGCGGGCAGGCGCCATCGAACCACACGAGAAGGTCTGTCACTGCTGCATCTCTCCCTCGATCACAAAGCAACAGCTAGTGGGACGGCCGGCGGGTGCCACCGCGACGCATGCCCGCAGCCCGTTCTTCCTCTCGGGAGGTCGTTCGGCGATGCGTTGTCGTCGTCCAATATTCTCTGCATAAAGCTCTCTGCCCCGTCCTCTCCGGAAGCGACGCGGGGCAAAGCGAAGGCGAGGCAACGATGCCGCACCCGAAAGAGGCGGGCTTGCTCGACGAGACGATCGGCGGCCGGCGGCGTGGCAACAGCCACGCGCATGTCGTTTCAGAACTCGGACGCGGCATCGTGTCGGGCGCCTTCGCGGTCGGCTCGACGCTACCCGGCGACGAAGAGCTCTCGGCCCGTTTCGGCTTTTCGCGCACGGTGCTGCGCGAGGCGATGAAGACGCTGGCGGCCAAGAGCTTGGTGCAGCCGAAGGCGCGCGTCGGAACGCGGGTGCTGGACAGAAGCCGTTGGAACCTCTTCGACGCCGACGTCCTCCTCTGGCGCTTCGAAGCGGGCCTCGATGAGGAACTGCTCGTCGACCTCTCCGAGATGCGCTCGGCCTTCGAGCCAGCCGCCTCGGCCATGGCTGCGCGGCGGGCGAGCGCCGAAGACGTCGCTGCCCTCTACGAGATCGCCGCGCGCCTGGCCGACCCCGCTCACGACAAGATCTCGATCGCCCGCGTCGACCTCGAATTCCACATCGCGATCGCACGCGCCTCGAAGAACCCTTTCATGCAATCGGTGACGAACCTGATCGAGGCTGCGCTCGCCATCGCCTTCAAGCTCTCGTC
>JACMIV010000058.1 GCA_014380965.1 Rhizobiaceae bacterium
CTGGCCGTCGACCGTCAGCTCAATCGCCGTCATGCGCTTGTCGAAGGGCTGGCTCAGGCCGCGCCAGACGCCGATCGTCTTGATCAGGCTCTCGGTCTTCAGCGTCGCGGCCTCGATCCGGCCCTTGGCCGCCGCCGGGACGACGCCGTCCGGCCCCGCGCTCCCGAAGCCGTCCTCATCGCCCCATGTTTTAGGAATACTGTCCTTTGATGCGCGTTCCAACGCCTCCATCTCGCGCGTCAGAACGACGAGGAGCCGCTCGGAGAGCAAGCCGTGGCCCCCACGCCCCGTCCGCGTCCGCATCTTCTTCTCGACCGCCATGCAACCTCACCTCGGCCTTGCGAAACAGCAATCCGCTCCAGAAACGCAAAGGGCGCCGAAGCCCCTTCCGGAACCCGCCGCCCACAGTTTTTCGACCGTAGCTGAACTCTACCCGACCACCGTCACGCCGTCAAGGCTTATTTTCCTATTTCATGCTTTTTCGACTCTGCGATCCCAGCGTCGATCAGGACCTCGCCTGCCATCGGATCCTCCCCCGGCCACTCCGCCAAGTGGTCTTCGAGGTCGTCCGTATCCATCCCGTCCTCGCTGATCGTTCGCCCGCGCACCGACACGCCCGCCGCATGAACCGTCTCCGGATCGCCTGACACCAGCGGATGCCACCAGTAGAGATCCTCCCCGTCGCGCACGAGGCGATAGGCGCAGGTCGGCGGCAGCCAGACGATCTTGCGCACCTCGGCGGCCGTCAGTCCGATGCAGTCCGGAACGACGGCCCGACGGTTGGCGTAGTCCGAGCAGCGGCAGCTCTCGCCGTCGAGCAGCGTGCAGGCGACGTTGGTCCAGGCGATCTCCCCCGTGTCCCAGTCCTCCAGCTTGTTCAGGCAGCAGCGCCCGCAACCGTCGCACAGACTCTCCCATTCCGCCGGGGTCATTTCCTCGAGGCTCTTCACGCGCCAGAACGGCTTGTTGCCTGAATCACCCATCAAAAAAAATCGTTCATAGGGTCAATGTCTTTTCTTGTTGTCGCCGCATCTGCCACGCACTTAATCTCGTTGAAGGAAGTGCGATGCTAGGTCAAACAAGCATCGGATGAGAGCGCCGCGGGATCGGCCGAAGGGATCATGTTGAGCGTGCGCCACCCCCCGACAGCCCAGCAAAAAATCGGCGTGCCCAAACCCTCGGGGCGCAGACGCCGCGCGCCTTCGCGCCTGATCGAACTCGACGCCTGGATCGATTCGAGCCTCTGGCGCTTCGGTCACTCGTTCTCCGCCGCCTGGGAAACGATTACCATCGTTTCGCGGAAATTTCGCGCCCGCGGCTTCAAGCGGTTCCTCGTCGAGATATCGGGCGAGGCGTTCACGCTCGGTGTCGTCGGCCTCATCGCGATGCTTGTCCTCGCCCAGCCTGCGATGCGGCTCACCGAGTACGGCCTGCCGCTCCAGACCGATTATTCCGTCCTCTTCCTCGACCGGCACGGCAACGAGATCGGCCGGCGCGGCGTCCTGCGCTCGGACGCGATCCCCATCGAGGAGATGCCGGACCCGTTCGTGAAGGCGGTCCTTGCGACCGAGGACCGCCGCTTCTTCGATCACTGGGGCATCGACTTCTTCGGCCTTGCCCGCGCTCTCACCGAGAACGCCAAGGCCGGCAGCGTCGTCCAGGGCGGCTCGACCCTCACCCAGCAGCTCGCCAAGAACATCTTCCTGTCGAACGAGCGCACGATCGACCGCAAGATCAACGAGGCCTTCCTGTCGCTCTGGCTGGAATCGAACCTCTCCAAGCGGGACATCCTCGGCATGTATCTCGACCGCGCCTATATGGGCGGCGGCACGTTCGGGGCGGCGGGCGCCGCCGAGTTCTACTTCGCCAAGAACATCCGCGAGGTCTCGCTCGCCGAGGCCGCGATGCTCGCCGGCCTCTTCAAGGCGCCGGCGAAATACGCGCCGCACATCAACCTTCCCGCCGCGCGCGCGCGCGCCAACGACGTCCTGTCGAACATGGTCCAGGCCGGATTTATGACCGAGGGGCAGGTCGTCGCCGCTCGACGACTGCCGGCCACCGCCGTCGACCGCTCGACCATCGCCTCGCCCGACTATTTCCTCGACTTCGCCTTCGCCGAGGTCCAGCGCCTCGCCGCCACCATTCCGCATCGCACCTTCGTCGCCCGCACCAGCTTCGACGCCGGCCTTCAACAACTCGCCGACGAATCGGTCGAGTATCACCTGCGTCAGTTCGGCAAGGCTTACGACGTCGAGGAGGCGGCCATGGTCGTGCTCGACGACGCGGGCGGCGTCCGTGCCATGGTGGGCGGGCGCGACTACGGCCTCTCCCAGTTCAACCGCGCCACCAAGGCGCTTCGCCAGCCAGGATCGTCCTTCAAGGGATACATCTACGCTGCGGCGATGGAGAACGGCTACAAGCCCGAGGACGTCGTCTCCGACGCGCCGATCTCCGTCGGCGGCTGGTCGCCGCAGAACTACGGTCGCTCCTTTGCCGGCCGCGTGTCGCTGACGATGGCGCTCGCCAAGTCCTTCAACACCGTCCCCGTCCGCCTCAGCCAGAAGATCGGCATGAAAAAAGTGACCGAGATCGCCAAGGCGATGGGCGTCGAGTCCCCGCTGCGCGGCGACAAGACCATGGCGCTCGGAACCTCCGAGGTCACCGTCCTCGACCAGGCGACCGGCTACGCCGTCTTTCCCGCCGGCGGCATGGACAGCCACCGCCACGCCGTCGTGCAGCTCTCCGACACGAGCGGCGAGGTCCTATGGGACTTTTCGCGCGACATGCCCGGCCGCCATCGAGTCCTGTCCGAGCAGGCGGCCAAATCGATGAACGAGATGCTCGTTCAGATTCCCGTCAACGGCACCGCCCGCAGGGCCGCTCTGTCGATGACGCGCGCGGCCGGCAAGACCGGCACGACGCAAGGCTACCGCGACGCCTGGTTCGTCGGATACACCGGCAATTTCACCGCCGCCGTCTGGTACGGCAACGATTCCTTCCGCCCGACCAAGAACCTCACCGGCGGCTCGCTCCCCGCGCAGACGTGGCAACGTTTCATGGAAGCCGCGCATCAGGGCATCGAGCTTCGGCCGATCCCCGATCTCGACGATCCCCTGCCCCCGCCGTCGGAGGAGACGGTCGCCGTCGCAGAGGGCGAAGACGCCGCCCCGCGTCCCGTCCGCCCCCTCTCGCTCACCGCCGCCTCGCAGAAGGTGCTGGTCGATCTCGGGACACTCTTCGAGACCGCACCGGCTCTCGGCCCCGAGAAGGTCGCCGCCAACGGCGCCGAGGGCGAGCTGTCCGCCGCGCGCCGCTGACTGCCCCCGCATCAGGCCTGACGCCCAGCGTCATCGACCCCGTCGCTGCGGGCTTGCGCCTCGCCCATGCGCGTGTCACGCAGCCCGGCAGGCGACCGCCGCCGTGCCCATTCCATCCAGACCTTGCGGACCCATGCGCCTCCTCCTCCTCCTTGCCCTCTCCTTGTCGATCGCGCTCGGCGTCGGAGCATGGTCGGCGCTCCTGGCGCTGGAGCAGTCGGCCGATCTCGGCACGGAACAGGTCGGCCCCTGGCTTGCGAATCCGCTCGCCGGTTCGGTCGAGGCGGATCCCTATTCGAAGGCTCGCCTCGCCAGAATCGGCAACCTGACGCTTGGCGTCGGCGAGGGCGTCGTCTTCCGGGCAACGCGCGACAGCGCCGGCGCTGCGCTCCGCCGCGAGTGTTCCTACGGCCTCGAAGGCCAGACGCCGCCGGCACGCGTCTGGACGCTTGCCGCCTTCTCGCAGACCGGGCGTCTCATCCAGCCCGGTGACGGGCGGCCGGGCTGGCTCGTCTCGCGCGGCCTCCTGCGAGGCGAGGACAACCGCTTCGAGATCGCTGTCGGCCCGTCCGCCCGTCCCGGCAATTGGCTTGCCGTCACCGGAGAGGGACCGTACGTCCTCGCGCTGACGCTCTACGACACGCCGGCGAGCACATCGAGCGGCCTTGGCGATCTCGAAATGCCGGCACTCCTCGCGAAAGGCTGCGCTGTTGGGTAGGCTGATCCTTGCGCTCGCCGTCGGTCTTCTCGGTGCCGCCGTCGTCCACATCGCCGTGATCTTCGCGATCCCGGCCCTTGCCGGAAACAACGCCTGGGCCCGCCTCGGCCGGCTCGGCGACATGAACGCCGTCGTCCGGCTGGATGCGCTCCGCAGCGAGGCGACGGACGGTACCGAGCCCGCGTCAGACAGGCTCCGCACCGATTTCGCCTTCGTCGATCCGGGTTTTGTCACCGCCGGCTGCCGCTTCTCGCTTGCGGAAGGCCCCGTCAGGCTCGCGGCCGGCCAGCGCACCGAGTTCTGGTCGGCGTCGATCTATTCGCGGCGCGGGGACAATCTCTATTCGATCAACGACAGGTCTGCGGTCGAAGGCCAGTTCGATCTTCTGGTCGGAACGGCGGATCAGCTGGTCGAGGCAAGGGCAAACAGCGCCGACCGTGACGAGACCGCGATCCCGGTGACGATCGCGAGCGTCGAGGCCTACCTCACGCTGCGCGCTCTCGTCGACGAGGAGAGCAAGCGGCCCGGCGTCGACGCCTTCGTGTCGTCGGTCACCTGCGAGCCCGTCGAGGAACCGAGCGCCGGTATCAGCCCGTCCCGCGAAAGCTGATAAGCCTGAGAATGAGGAGACACGTACGCTGCGACAGGAAACTGTCAGGCGTGGAGTTGCGCCGGCAGGTCTGCGGTAGCCTGCCGGCGGTCGAGCGGTTCCCGTCGGATACACGGCAGGATCACGATCTCGGCTTCTCGTCCGGCCCGCTCCGCCGTCATCGTCTCGCGGCGGACCAGGGCCGGTGGGTCGGGGAATCGGAACACGGTTGCCATGACTGAAACCTCTGAGGTCCTCGAACTTTCGGCCGGACTATGCTGACCCGACCTTTCGTGAAGCTAGAGTTCGGCGCGGAGAACGGAGAGTGAAATCCTTCGAAAAGGTCAACGAAAACAAAAACCGCGACGAAATGGAGCCGCTGGACCAGCATTTCGCTTCGGCCTCAACAGTCCGTCAAGGTTAACAGCTTCATAAGGACTTTGCTCTAATCCTGACGAGCCAACGCATCAGAGAGCCATCGAAAGCCTATGAAGGTCGCCAGCCCGCGCATTTTCCGATCCCTCGAGCACACCGGCGGGCGTGACGGCTTCGACACGATCGTCGGTGCGGCAGTGGCGAGCTACGGTTCGCTGCGCGCGCCGAGCGAGCGTCAGGCGCGCGACTTCGGCCGGCTCGTCGTCCCGCTGTGGGATAAGGTTTCTTCCGACACGCGCCGCGCCTTCGCCGCGGCCCTCTCCAAGAGCCCGCGCGTCCCACGCGAAATCGTCGATTGCCTTCTCGCCGAACCGATCGAGGTCTCCGCCCCCTTCCTGATGTCGACGCCGATCTTTTCGGAGGCCGAGCTGAAGGCGCTGGCGCTGGGTCCTGACCGTCACATCCGCAAGATCTTCGCCGAGCGCATTCGCAGGTCCGAGTCAAAGGATCCGGCCCTGGAAAGCGCAACGCAAGGCTTGCCGCTGCCGGCACTCGAGAAGAGCGTCTCAAAGCTGCATGTCGAGGCTACCGCGATCGCAGACCACAAGCCCTCGCACCTTGCCAGGCCCGCAGAGGCGTCAGCCGAAGACGCGCAGGACGAGCCCGTCACAACGGCTCCCCCATTGGCTCCCGATCACGGCCCCTTCGCGAGCCTCGGCAACGATCGGCCTCGGGGCGAACGCGCGACGCCGGCCTCCGCCCCCGAGCCACGCCCCGACCGATCGGCCGCCACGATCATGCGCGAGACGCTCCGTCGCCTGGTCCTGCCCGGCCGCCGCAGTGCTTCCTCCAGCGCCGCAACGCCCAGCATGGCCGAGCTCGTCGGCATGGCGGTCCGCCAGAACGCCGCCGATTTCTACGACGGCCTCGGCCGGATGCTCGGGTTGAACGAGGACGCGGTCGTGGCGATCGCCGCCGAGCCGACCGGCGATCGGCTCGCGATCGCGTTGAAGGCGCTGAATGCCGCTTCGGCCGATGCGATGACCGTTCTCATGATGATGAAGCCAAGCATCGGTCTCGACGTCGAGGCCTTCGAGCGGATGACGCGCACCTACCGCGCCCTGAAGCCCGCCGACTGCGCTGCCCTCGTCGACGCGTCGGCGCATCGGCCCCGCCTCTCCGCCCCGACGCTCGCCCCGCAGTATCAGGACCTCTCTCCGCTCCCGCGCTCGGAAGCCCGTCCTGTCTTCGGCAGGCGCAGGGCCCTGCCCGGCGATGCCGGCACCGGCAAGCGTTCGGCCTGACCGAAACGCGTCGCCGTCTACGGCGCCGGGCGGTTGCGGAAAGGCTCGGCTTCAGCTCTCGGCGATGTCGATGTATCGCGCGGCCTCGTCGGTCTCGATCTCGACGACCCAGAAATCCGGATCGAACCGCGCCTCCCGGCCGAATCGCGCCTCGAGCGCCGCCTCGTCGGCCGCATCCTCCGCCATGAAGCGCCGTCCGCCGTCGTCGGAGGAATGCGTCTGTACGGCGGGGCCGTAGAGCGCGATCTGCCCCGTGCGCCCGCGCGCCAGCACGAAGATCGCACCAGCCGCCTCCGCGCCCCTGCGCGCCACCGCCGCAAATCCCCCGTCCGCAAAGATCCGGCGGATCAACTGCGCGACGAAGAGATCGCTTGTCACCCGCATTGCGAGCCCACCCGTCCGAACGCTTCTCGCAGTCTCACTCGACTGCGCCGATCTCGATCAGCCGCGACAGGATCCGCGCATCCGGCGTTCCCGTCACGTCGAGCCCCTGCAGCGCCTCGAAGGTGCGAATCGCGGCGCGGGTCTGCTCCCCGAGGATGCCGTCAGCCGTAAGCTTTGCGACATCCGCCTTCGCAAGCCCCGACTGGATGCGGCGCACGAGGTCGCGGTCCGCCTCATCGTCGATCCCCGCCGTCGTCCGGCCGTCCGTTGCAATCGAAATCGTTTCCGCGCCTGCCCCATTATCCCCTTCATCGAGGCTTGCATGCCGGACGGCGTCGTTTGGCCGGGCGGAAGGGTTCGGCGCCTCCGCCATCATCTGCCGGATCTGCGAGAGGAGAAGCGGCGAGGGCTCGCCGTCGACGCGCAGGGCGTTGTCGGATTGGAAGGCGCGGATCGCTGCCTCCGTCGCCCGCCCCGGCCTTCCGTCGAGGGAAGCCGTATAATGTCCGGTCTCTGTCAGCGCCGTCTGGACTTCGAGGACGAGCGGCACAGGCATCAGCGCGTCGTCGTTCTCCTCCGCTCCGGCGAAAGCGCCGCCTGTGGCGGCCGTGTCCAAAGCGGCGATGTTCCCTCGGGTCGCCATCATGGGTTTGGGATGCCGGCCGGGCTGGGCGTAGAACGCGTTGCCCGCGACGAACGCCACGAGCACGGCAAAGCTTGCCATGCCGCCGGACGTGACGGGACGCGCGGCCAGCGGGCGGACGGCCAGCCGCATCGCCGCCGCAGAGC
>JACMIV010000059.1 GCA_014380965.1 Rhizobiaceae bacterium
ATCGCGATCCGCCCCGCTTCGGTGTGGACGGAGCGCCGCTTCACCGTTCGGGGCGACACGAGTTCCGGGCGCTCGGGGCGGCCCGGCCGGGCTGGAAGCGGCGGATCGGATGGGGAGTGCAGGCCGAGACGCCGCCCGAACCAGCCGCGGCAGGCGTAATCCGTCAGCGCCAGCTTTTCGGTGAGGTCGGCAGCCGAAAGTGCGGCGATCGCCGCGCCACGCAGGCTCGGCGAGCCCAAGACCTCGGGAAAAGCGGTGTCGTTCACACCTCGGCCGTCAGCGCCTGGGCGGCGACCAGAACGGCTTTCGCATGTCCCGGCACCTTCACCTTCGGCCAGAGTTCGGCGATCTTGCCGTCCGCGCCGATAAGCGCCGTCGTGCGTTCGACGCCCATGTAGCTCTTTCCGTACATGCTCTTCTCGACCCAGACGCCGAAGGCCGACAGCAGCGTCTTCTCCTCGTCGGAAAGGAGCCGGACCTTCAGCTCATGCTTGTCGCGGAACTTGCCGTGCTTCTTCACCGGATCCGGCGAGACGCCGAGGACCGCGACGCCGAGTTTTGCGAAGTCGTCCGCGAGAGCGGTGAAGTCGATCGCCTCCTGCGTGCAGCCGGACGTATCGTCCTTCGGATAGAAGTAGAGGACGAACGGCCGGCCCTCGAAGTCGCCGCGCGACACCGTGGAGCCGGCATCGTCCGGCAGCGAGAAGTCGGGGCAGGGGCTTCCCATGGTGATGGGGGAGGTGATCGGGGACGGTGTCGCGGTCAATATGCCTTCCTTTCGGCCGATTGCATTGAGATGGGAGCGTCAGCGAAGCGGTGTCTGAACTCGGTTACCGGCAAACTAGAGCCTGCGGCGGCTTTTGGCGACACCGCGCGTTTTGCACTTTCCGCCCTGCCGCAAGGATTGCACCCTAGCGTCCAGATCACGACGGCGCGAGGGTGTCGGTTCTCGCGGTGCCGGGGGCTGTGCAGGCGTCGAAATCATGAGACCCCGGAACGGGTCTAGGCGTCGAACGCGATTCGACCGTCCACTCTGATCTCGATCGAAGGGAGCAGCGCAAGGCATGGCGAGCGCTTCAAGACAATGCCAAGCGGTGGGTTCGCCGGTTCCGATACCCATAGTCCCGGCGACGCGGGTCTATCGACCCCGATGAGGCGGCTAAGGCGCTTTCTCTTTGCCGTCGCAAGCACGGCGCTGACCTTCGCAATCATAGTCGCGACGGTCTGCGTCCTCGCGCTCGGCACACCGGCGGGCCAGGGGCTCATCCGGCAGCAGACCGAAACCGTCGTCGCGCGCGTTCTCGGCGCGGACTTCCGCGCGATCCTCGGCGCGCAGACGATCGCTCTCACCGAAGACGGGACCCTCGCGATCCGCTGGTCCGACGTGACGCTCATCCGCCGCGACGCGACGCTTCCGGCCTCGCGCGTCGCCTCCATCAAGGTCGGCATCGCCGTCCCGCCGCTCTTCGGCGGACGGCTTGAATTCGACCGGATCGAGATCGACGGAGCCGAGATCGACCTGACCGGCGGTCGCCTTCGCGGACGCGCCGAACCTCCGGTCGCCGCCCTCCCGGCAGCCGAGACCGAGCTGCCGCGATCGATCCACCAGCGCTTCGCGGAGAGCGTCGCCGCCGTCGAAGTGCAACTCGCCGCGCTCCATCGCCTCGGGATCGACCGCGTCGTCCTTCGCGACATAGCGCTCACCGTTCCGGTCGGCGCCGACGGGGATCCGTTCGTTGCCGACATCGTCCGCGCGCGGTTCCAACTCGCCGACAGCGCAGCTCTCGCATTGTCCGCCGAGATCCGCGTCGACGGTATCTCAGTCCCCTTCAGCGCCTCCGCGCGCTTTAACGACCAGGCGGCGCATCTCGACCGGGCGAGCGTCTCCCTCGGGCCGGTTCCACTCGGCGCGCTGATCCCGCCGGGTTCGCCGGAGGATCGCCTGGACCGTCGCCCCTTCGCGACGGACGCACCGGGAACGCTGCGATTCGCGCTGACGACGCCTGAAGGCGAGACGCTGCGCAGGGCCGAACTGTCGGTCGACCTTGGCCGCGGCGCCCTTCAGGCCGGCCGCGGGCACACGACCCTCGAAAAGGCTCGTCTCGGGCTCGCCTATGTCGAAGGCGAGGACGCGCTCGCGCTCGAAGACACGAGCCTCTTCTTCGACGGCTTCGTGATGGGCATCGACGGGCGGGCGGTCGCCGTCCACGATGCGGCGGACGGTGCTTTCAACGGCTTCGACTTCGCCTTGCAGAGCCGCGACATGACCTCGACCATTGGCGCTCCGGCGGGAGAAGCCCTCGACGCCAACGTCATCGTCGAGGGGCGGCACGACATTGCCGGGAAGGAGCTTCGACTCGACAAGCTGGTGCTGGCGACCGGCGGGGGCGCCCTCGGTGGCGATGCGGTGCTGCGCTACGGTGCGGCGGACGCGATGACGACGCTGACGCTCGACGCGAGCGATTTGAAGGCCGGGAACGTCAAGGCCTTCTGGCCCTTCAATGTCGCCGTCAACACGCGGCGCTGGGTGCTCGATCGCGTCGGCGACGACGGCGGCGTCACGGGCGGGCGCATCGCCATCGCCGTCCGCAAGGACCGGCTCGACGAGGCCTTCGCGCCGGAGAAGAGCCCGCGCCCGGAGGAACTCGTCATCGACCTCGCACTCGACGGCGCCGCAATCGAGACCGTCGGCGATCTGCCCCGGCTCACCGGCGCGAGGGGCACCGTCGCGACGCGGGGCGGCGACACGACGGTCGCGCTGGAGACCGCGTCCGTCGAGGGCTTCGGCAAGGTCGCGGTCGCTCCGAGCACGGTGACCTTCGCCCGCGCTGCGGAGGAGGCGGTGCAGGACGTCGACGGCCGACTCGCCATCGCCTTGTCCGGCGATCTTCCGGAGCTGCTGGCGATCGCCGCGCGCGAGCCGATCAATGCCCTTCGCACGCTGCCCCTGACCCCGGGCGACACCAGCGGCACGGCGACGGTCAAAGCCGAACTCGGCTTCCTCCTCGGCGACGCCATCGCACGCGACCGTCAGTTTTCCGGCTGGAAGGTCGACGCCGTGCTCGACGACGCCGCCGTGGCGGTGCCGGTCGAGGGTCGGCGGCTCGCGGCCCTAACCGGCCCGATCGCGATCACCCCGGGAGCGGCCTCGGGCAATATCGACGGCACGGTAGACGGCATTCCAGCCACGATCGCGTTCCACCGGCCTTTCGGCATGAAGCCGGAGGGGACGCGCAAGCTCGAAGTCGATCTCGCGATGACAGGGAACACGGTGGCGGAGGTGCTGCCCTCGCTGTCGGATATTCTGACCGGCCCGATCGCGGCGAAGATCGTGCAGGGCGCCGATGCCTCGCTGCGGGCGGAGGTCGAACTCGACGATGCCGCGCTGACGCTGCCGTGGATCGGCTGGCGCAAGGGCAAGGGCGTCGCCGCCGCGCTCGCCTTTGACATCGCGACAGTCGAAGGCCGGACGGCGCTGAGGAACGTCTCGCTCAAAGGGGAGGGCTTCTCCGCGAGCGGCGAGGTCGAGGCCGACGGCGAGGGCGTCCGCTCGGCGACGCTTGGCGACGTCGCGCTCAATCCAGGCGACGACATCGACGTCGAGGTCCAGCGCGTCGCCAATGGTTTCAGCATCCGGGTCGACGGGAAACGCTTCGACGCGCGGCCCTTCCTCGCCGATCTCAAGGCCAATCTCGGCGCAAAGGCGGAAAATGCCGGGGGCCGGAGCCGGCGGCAGATCGATGTCGGCATCGCGGTCGACCGGCTGACCGGGTTCGGCGGCGAGGAGATCGCCGGCTTCCAGCTGAACTATGCCGGCAGCGCCGGCGAGATCGCGGCCCTCGCCATTTCCGGAAGCTCCCGCGGCGGGGCGTTCACCGCCGACCTGTCGCCGCGTGGCGAGGAGCGCTCGATCGTCGTGCGCACGCCCGATGCCGGATCGCTGGCGGATTTTGCGGGAATCTACGGGCGCATGGAGGGCGGCGCGGTCACGCTCGATCTCATCGGATCGAGCCGCCGCGGGTATCGCGGCACGTTGAAGGCCGAGAACTTCACGCTCGTCGACGAGCCGCGCCTGTCGAACCTCGTCGGCTCCGCGCCCTCGCCGGACCAGTCGAGCCTGTCGCAGGCCCTCGGCACGGACCTTCGTACCGAGCGCGCCTTCTTCGACCACGCCTCCGTCAACATCGGCTACGGCAGAGGCGGGCTCGCGGTCTCCGACGGCATCATCCGCGGCCCCGTCTTCGGCTCGAGCTTCGCGGGGACCGTCTACGACCTTCGAAACCGGATCGACATCACCGGCTCCTTCATGCCGGCCTATGGGATCAACCGCATCTTCGGCGCCATTCCCGTCGTCGGGCAAATCCTCGGCAACGGCAACGAGGGCGGCCTCATCGGCATCACCTATCGGCTCGACGGCGAATTCTCTTCGCCGACGCTGACCGTGAACCCGATCTCGGCGATCGCGCCGGGCATTTTTCGGAATATCTTCGCCTATCAGTGAGGGGCGGGGAGGAGGAAGCCACCGCCGTGCCGATCACCCTCGCCCTTCGACGAGCTCAGGATGAGGGTGATGCGATGCATCAGGATGAGGCCAATGGAGGCCTTGCCATGCTGGAGATGAGAGGGCGAAGCGAAGGAGGAGCCAACTTCTGAAGTGATCCTCATCCTGAGCTTGTCGAAGGACGAGGATCAGGCGCCCGCCTCGACGAGCCTCAACCAACCGGCCTTACCAGCACGTGCTTCTTGCGGCCGAGCGAGACTTTCACGACGCCTGCGGTTCCCAGATCGCCCGTTCCGACGATCCGCTTTTCGTCCGTCACCGGCAGATCGTTCACCCGCACGGCTCCGCCCTGGATATGGCGACGCACTTCGCTGTTGGAGCCGGCCAGGCCGGCCTTGACGAACAGCGTGAGCAGTCCGATGCCGGCCTGCAGCTCATCGGACGCAACGTCGATCGTCGGCAGGTTTTCGGCAAGGGCGCCTTCCTCGAAGGTCTTGCGTGCCGTCTCCGCTGATTGCGCCGCGGCAGCGTCCCCATGAAGCATCGACGTCACCGCATTGGCGAGGACCTTCTTCGCCTCGTTGATCTCCGCGCCGCCGAGCGCCTCGAGGTGGGCGATTTCGTCCATTGGCAGCGTCGTGTAGAGCTTGAGGAAGCGGCCGACATCGGCGTCCTCGGTGTTGCGCCAGTACTGCCAGAATTCGTAGGGGCTTAGCATGTCGGCATTGAGCCAGATCGCTCCGGTGGCGGACTTGCCCATTTTGGCGCCCGACGAGGTCGTCAGAAGGGGAGAGGTCAGCGCGAAGAGCTGCGGCGTGCCCATGCGGTGGCCGAGGTCGATGCCGTTGACGATGTTGCCCCACTGATCGGATCCGCCCATCTGGAGGCGAACTCCATAGCGCTTGTTCAGCTCCACGAAGTCGTAGGCCTGGAGGATCATGTAGTTGAATTCGAGGAAGGACAGCGACTGCTCGCGGTCGAGCCGAAGCTTCACCGAGTCGAAGGCGAGCATCCGGTTGACGGAGAAGTGGCGGCCGACATCGCGCAGGAACTCGACATAGTTGATCCCGAGCAGCCAGTCGGCATTGTTGACCATCTCCGCATCCGTCGACCCGTCGCCGAAAGCGAGATAAGGCGCGAAGGCCTTGCGGATGCCGGCGAGATTTTGATCGATGCCCTCCGCCGTGAGGAGCTTCCTCGCCTCGTCCTTGAAGGAGGGATCGCCGATCATGCCGGTGCCGCCGCCCATCAGGGCAATCGGCTTGTGCCCGGTCTTCTGCATCCAGTGCAGCATCATGATCTGGATCAGCGAGCCGACATGGAGGCTCGAAGCCGTCGGGTCGAAGCCGATATAGGCGGACACGGTCTCGGTGCGGAACAGATCGTCCAGCGCCTCGTCGCCAGAGGTCTGGTGGATGAAGCCGCGCTCGGACAGAGTGCGCAGGAATTCGGACTTGAAGCCGGTCATGAAGGGTGGTCCTAGAGGCAGGTATCGCGGCGCGATCGTCGCAAGCCGCGGGTTTAGCAAGATTTCCGACGAAATGAAGAGCGAGCCCTCCGGTTTGACCTCATCCGTGACGCCTGAGCGCCCGCTTCGCGCCATCGGTCTCATGAGCGGCACTTCGATGGACGGCATCGACGTCGCGCTGATCGAGACCGACGGGATCGCGCCGCCGCTGCGGGGAGCGGCCCGCGTCTACCCCTACGAGGCCGCCTTCCGCCGCCGCCTCGAAGCAGCGCTGGAAACGGCGAAGGCGATCCGGAAGAGAGACGAGCGGCCGGGCGATCTCGCAGCCCTAGAGGCCGAGATCACGGATCGCCATGCGGACGTCGTCCGCCGCTTCTGCGCCGACTGCGGCATCGATCCGGTGGCCGTCGACGTCATCGGCTTTCACGGACAAACGGTGCTGCATCGGCCGAAGGAGGCGCTGACGGTGCAGCTCGGCGACGGGGCGCGTCTGTCCAAGGCGCTTGGCCTCCCCGTCGTCCACGACATGCGCGCAGCGGACATGGCAGCGGGAGGACAGGGCGCGCCGTTGGTCCCGGCCTATCATGCAGCGCTCGCACGTGCGTTGCCGCAGAGCCTCGCCAGCCTGCCCGTCGTCTTCGTCAACATCGGCGGCATTTCGAACATCACCTTCATCGACGGCGAAGGCGATCCCGTCGCCTTCGACAGCGGGCCGGGCAACGCGCTCCTCGACCAGTGGGTGGCGCGCGAGGCGGGCATTCCGTTCGACCAGAACGGTGCCATCGCCAGCGAAGGCGGCATCATCGATGCGCTGGCGGAACGCTACCTCCAGTCCGACTTCTTCGCGCGACCCGCGCCGAAATCGCTCGATCGATTCGATTTTCCCGTTCCCGATGGTCGTGCGGGCAGCCTCGAGGACGTGGCGCGCACGCTCTGCCTCGTCGCCGCCGAAGCAATTCTCATGGCCGCCGATCATCTTCCCGCGCCACCAAAACTTTGGATCGTCTGCGGGGGCGGCCGGCGGCATCCCGCGATCATGTCCGATCTCCGGGACGGCGCCAGGCGGCGCGGGGCGGCGGTCGTCTCGGCGGAGGAGGCGGGGTTCGACGGCGACGCAATGGAGGCGGAGGCCTGGGCCTTTCTCGCAGTGCGCGCGTTGAAGGGCCTTCCGCTGACCTTCCCGTCGACGACAGGTTGCCGGGTGCCGGTGACCGGCGGCGTCGTCGCCTTGGCCTGAGCTGCGAGCGGCAGCTTTCGCCCATTGTCCCTGCCACTCGCCGCAAGTGGTTCGCGGGCATGGCGTTATCGCGCACCGTCCGACTGTAATCTTCCCGTCAAAGAACCGACGTAAACGATGAGGGAGCGCGGGCATGTCGCCCCGGCTTCGATCCGGTTCACGGGACGATACCGACGGCGTTCCGTACCGTTCCGGCGAGCGGCAGGTCCGAAGAAGCCTTCATGACGAACGCGCTCCTCTCCATCGTCATCCCGTGCAAGAACGAGGCCCGCAATCTGCCGCCGCTTCTCGACGAGATCGACGCGGCGCTCGGACAGACGGCCTTCGAGGTGATCGTCGTCGACGACGGCTCGACCGACGACACCCGAGCTGTGCTTGCGGCCGAGCGGCTTGCCCGGCGCTTTTCCGTCCGCCACCTGCGGCACGAGCGATCCGCGGGGCAGAGCATCGCGCTCCGCTCGGGCGTCTTCGCCGCCCACGGCGCCATCGTGGCGACGCTCGACGGCGACGGGCAGAACGACCCGCGCTACATCCCTGCCCTCGTGGAGGCGCTGAACGCTGCCGACGAGGGGGTCGGCCTCGTCACGGGCCAGCGGCTGAAGCGCCAGGACACGACCCTGAAACGCCTGTCCTCGAAGATCGCGAACCGGGTGCGCGGTCGTGTGCTCGGGGACTACACGCGCGACACCGGCTGCAGCCTGAAGGCGATGCACACGGCACTTTTCAGGCAACTGCCGTTCTTCGACGGCAGTCACCGCTTCCTGCCCGCCCTCGTGCAGCAGGAAGGCTTCACCGTCATCCACATCGACGTTTACGACCGCCCGCGGCGCTTCGGCGTCTCCCATTACGGCATCTTCGACCGGGCCATGCGCGCGACGGTGGACCTTCTCGGCGTCTGGTGGCTGAAGCAGCGGCGGCGGAACCTGCCGCGCGTGGTGGAGATCGCGCCATGACCGATCTCCTGGCGACGGCCTCGTCCTGGTTCCACCAGGTCTTCGTCGAACAGTTCTCCGGCTGGATCCTCCTCGGCTTCGTCGCGCAATTCGCCTTCACCATGCGCTTCATGGTGCAGTGGATCGCCTCCGAACGCGCTCGCCGGAGCGTCGTGCCCGCCGCATTCTGGGGCTTCTCGCTGGTCGGCGGAGCGCTGCTCCTCGTCTACGCCATCCATCGCGAGGATCCCGTCTTCATCGCGGGGCAGGCGCTCGGGCTCGTGATCTATGTCAGGAACATCTGGCTCATCCTCGCCGAACGCGCGGCGGCCGTGCGCCAGCCGGCCTGAGCGCTGGTCCGGTACACAATCCATTTGCCAGGAATTGTATACAATGCGCGTCGTTCTTCTCGCGCTCTTCGCGCTTTTGATGAGCGTGCCGGGCATATCCGAGCTGCCGCCACTGGATCGCGACGAGCCGCGCTATCTCCAGGCGACCAAGCAGATGGTTGCCTCGGGTGATCTCGTCGACATCCGTTTCCAGGAGGAATCGCGCTACAAGAAGCCGGTCGGCATCTACTGGCTGCAGACGGCCGCCGTGACGATCTCCGGCAGCGGCGCGGAAACGCCGATCTGGGTCTATCGCCTCGTCTCGGTAGCGGCCGTCGTCATCGCCGTGCTCGGCGTCTATTGGACGGGCGCCGCGCTCTTCGGTGCGAAGGCCGGACTCATCGCCGCGCTCGTCCTCGGCTCTCTGTTCGGCGTCGCCTTCGAGGGACGCATCGCCAAGACCGACGCGATGCTCCTCGCCTTCACGGTCCTGGCACAAGGCGCACTCGCGCAGATCCACTTCTCCGCGCGTGCGAAGACGGAAAGTTGGAGCGGATTGCCTTGGGTCTTCTGGATCGCGCAGGGCTGCGGCATCCTGATCAAGGGCCCCATCACGCTGCTTGCGAGTGTCCTGACGATCCTGGCGCTTCTCGTCATCGAGCGCGACGGACGCTGGTTGGCTCGGCTCCGTCCACTACGTGGCGGCCTCCTGATGAGCCTCATCGTCCTGCCCTGGCTCGTCCTCATCACCGTCGAGAGCGGCGGCGCCTTCTGGCAGGAATCCGTCGGCCGCGACCTTCTCGGCAAGGTGGTCGAGGGGCAGGAATCGCACGGTTTTCCCCCCGGCTATTTCGCGCTGACCTACTCGCTGTTCTTCTGGCCCTTCGGCCTGATGGCGATAGGCGCGGGGCTCGCCGCGATGAACCGCATGGCGGAGCACCCCGCGCTGCGCTTCTGCCTCGCATGGTACATCCCGTTTTGGGTGGTCTTCGAGGCGATCCCGACGAAGCTGCCGCATTACACGCTTCCGGCTTTCCCAGCGCTCGCGCTCCTCATCGGCTGGGCGGCGACGCTCCCGCTCGCCCGCAGCGTGGTGCCGCTGAGGCGCTGGCAGACCGCCCTCTGGTGGCTGTCGGCCTTCGGCCTTGCCGTCGTCACCGCGGCGATCGTCGTCGTGGCCCTCGGAGCTGCGCCGATCCTGACAGGCACGTTCGCCTGGATCGGCATCCCCATCGCGGGCTTTGCGGTAGCGGCTGCGTGGCTTGCCGTACCCCGCGCGCTCGATGTCTCGTTGACCCGGATCATCGGCGCTGCGGCCTCGGCAGGGGCAGCCTATGCGCTGTTCTTCGCGCTGCTCGCGCCAAGCCTTCAGACGATCTGGCTGAGCCCGCGCATTGCGGACGCTTCAGCGCGCCTCGGCCCCTGTCCGACCTCGACGCTCGCGGCCGTCGGCTATCACGAGCCGAGCCTCGTTTTCTTGGCCGGGACCGACACGCTTCTCACCGATGTCGAAGGCGCGGCAAACCATCTTCTCGCGGATCCGGCCTGCGCGATCGCTGTCCTGCCGGCCGACGAGCGTGCCCGTCTCGCAGAGCTTCTCCAGCCGTCAGGCCGGACGGCGGCGGCCGTTCAGGCGATCGAGGGCGTCAATTTCTCGAACGGCAAGACACTCAGTCTCGACCTCGTGACGCTGACCCCGCCATGACCGGGCGCAACCGGCCGAATAGCTAGCGAAGGCGCTTTGGGCGGACGTCGACGAGTTCGCCTGCGAGGCGCCGGTCGAGATAGTCGGCGCATTCGGACATCAGCTCTTCGAAATGCTCGGTGTAGAAATGGTTCGCACCGAGAAGCGTCTTCTGCGTGATGAGGATGCCCTTCTGCGTCTTCAGCTTGTCGACGAGGCCCTGCACGTCCTTCGGCGGCGCGACGCGGTCCTTGTCGCCGTGGATGATGAGGCCCGAGGAGGGGCAGGGGGCGAGGAAGGAGAAATCGTACGAGTTCGGCTGCGGCGAGATCGACATGAAGCCCTCGATTTCCGGGCGCCGCATCAGCAACTGCATCCCGATCCAGGCTCCGAAAGAATAGCCCGCGACCCAGCAATGTTTGGAATCGGGATGCAGCGCCTGCACCCAGTCGAGCGCGGCGGCAGCGTCCGAGAGCTCGCCCGATCCATGGTCGAACTCGCCCTGGCTCCTTCCGATGCCGCGGAAGTTGAAGCGCAGCGTTGTGAAACCGCGCTCAACGAACATGTAGAAGAGCTGGTAGACGATCTGGTTGTTCATCGTGCCGCCGAAGCGGGGATGGGGGTGGAGGACGATCGCGATCGGCGCGCTCTTTTCCTTGCCGGCCTGATAACGGCCTTCGAGACGGCCGGAAGGGCCGTTGAAAATGACTTCGGGCATGGTCTTAAATCCTAACGAGCCTCAAGCGTGCGGCGAACGCGGGCCTTGACGAAGATCACGCGGCCTTTTAAATTCTTCTTTAGAATGATTCAAAACTACACGCTTCCACCGAAGGCGCTATGTAGTCTGGATGGCGATCTAAATTCAAGAAATATACGGAGGCTCGCAGGGTTCGCTTGCGGGCGCCACCGATCGGTTTGGGGCGCACGAGTGAGATGACGGTTCGACCGCGACGCATCTATCTCGACCACAATGCGACGGCGCCGCTTCTGCCCCAGGCGAAGGCGGCGATGATTCACGCGTTCGATCTCCTTGGCAATCCATCCTCGGTCCACGAAGAAGGGCGAAGGGCACGTGCGGCGATCGAAGCGGCGCGCGGTGCGGTCGCCAATCTCGTCGGTGCCGTCAGCGAAGGCGTCGTCTTCACCAGCGGCGCGACGGAAGCCGCCAACACCTGCCT
Source organism: Rhizobiaceae bacterium (assembly GCA_014380965.1). GTDB lineage: Bacteria > Pseudomonadota > Alphaproteobacteria > Rhizobiales > Rhizobiaceae > Plantimonas. The sequence goes on from JACMIV010000059.1 coordinate 11,330, forward strand.
CGTTCCGGAGTGGACGCTTGATGGTGCGTCGGTTGCCGTCAAGCGACTTGCCGTCGCCGATGCCGACCATCCGGCCACCCGTGAGGGCGGGCGCTTTGCGGCAGAGGCTGTGACGCGCCTTCCCGTAGATCGGCAGGGGCTCCTCGGCCTCAAAGCCCTCGACGCCTGGTTGGAGGACGGAGTCGGCCGGGGCTGGTCGATGCTGTGCCTCACCTTGGCCAATGGAGAGACGGGCGTCGTTCAGGACATCGTTCCAATCGTCGATCGGCTGATCGGCCGCGACGTGATCTTCGTCCTCGACGTCTCGCAGGCCGCAGGCCGCATGCCCCTCTCGATCTCCGATCTTCGTGCCGACGCGCTGCTTGTGTCGGGACACAAGATCGGCGCGGCCAAGGGTATCGGCGCCTTGGTGCTTGCCGACGAAGCGCGTCGGCCGCGGCCGTTGCTCCTTGGCGGCGGCCACGAGAAAGGGCGGCGCGCTGGAACCGAGGCACTGGCTGAGATCGTCTCCTTCGGCATTGCCGCGGGCGTTGCCGCGGAGCGGGCTCCGCAGGCCGCTGCCATGCTCGGGCCGTTGCGTCATAGGTTGGCCGAGGGGCTGGCCGCGTCGGGTGCCTCTTTCCGCATCGTCGGCGAGGGCGCGGCGCGGTTGCCCAACACTCTGACCATCGCCGCGGAGGGTCTTCGCGGCGAGACCGTGCAGATTGCCCTCGACCTTGCGGGCTTTGCCGTTTCCTCCGGTTCGGCCTGCTCGTCCGGCAAGGTGGGCGCGAGCCATGTTTTAAAGGCGATGGTCGATGGCGGTTTCGACATCGATCCTTCCCTGGGTGCAATTCGCGTGAGCTTCGGCTACGAGACGACGGTTGACGAGATCGACGCCATCGTGGTGGCGATGAGCCGCGTTCTTCGAACGTCGCGGCAGACGAGCCTCGGTCGCCACGCGGCCTGACGACGAGACTAGAGACACGCGGTCTTTCGACCCGCCCGCCTTAAAGTCCGGGCCTCGGCAGACCATATACCGCTCATGTTCCAGGCCTTTCGGGGCAGGAACGCCAACCAAACTGCCGGACCTTGACTCCGGCGTGTGTGGAGACGCTTACATGGCCGCAGTTCAGGAAACCATCGATCAGGTCCGTCTGATCGACGTCGACCAGTACAAATACGGCTTCGAGACGATCATCGAATCCGACACCGCGCCGAAGGGCTTGGATGAGAGCACCGTCGCGTTCATCTCCGCCAAAAAGGACGAGCCGCAGTGGATGCTCGACTGGCGCCTGCAGGCGTTCGAGCGCTGGAAGACGTTGGAGAACCCGTCCTGGGCGCGTCTCGACTATCCCGAGATCGACTACCAGGACATCCACTACTATTCCGCGCCGAAATCGATGTCGGGCCCCGCGTCGCTGGACGAAGTCGATCCGGAACTGCTGCGCACGTACGAGAAGCTCGGCATTCCGCTGCGCGAGCAGGAAATTCTTGCCGGAGTCGTGAAGCCGGCGGCCGAGCCCGCGCCGCTGCAGTATGACGAGAACGGCGATGAGATCGCGTATGTCGAGCGCCGCGTGGCGGTGGACGCGGTCTTCGATTCCGTCTCGGTCGCGACGACATTCCAGAAGGAGCTGAAGAAGGCCGGCGTCCTCTTCATGCCGATCTCGGAAGCGATCCGCGAGCATCCGGATCTGGTAAAGAAATATCTCGGCACCGTCGTGCCGGTCTCCGACAACTTCTATGCCACGCTGAACTCGGCGGTCTTCACCGACGGTTCCTTCGTCTACGTGCCGCCGGGCGTGCGCTGCCCGATGGAGCTCTCCACCTATTTCCGCATCAACGAGAAGAACACCGGCCAGTTCGAGCGCACGCTCATCATCGCCGACAAGGGCTCCTACGTCTCCTATCTCGAAGGATGCACGGC
>JACMIV010000060.1 GCA_014380965.1 Rhizobiaceae bacterium
CCCTTCCCTTGTCGCGTCGCCAGACGCGTGTTGCGGAACCTCACGTGGAAGGAAAGTAGCACACTTCCCGGTCCCGTAGTCCAGATTCAAGGTCTTTCGCATCCGGCACTTTCACTGACGTAAAAATGGCAGAACGACATTTCGGTTCCGTTGCGGCCGACCACGGCATTCGACACGTCGCTTTCGGCAACGGGCATACGGCGAGTACCCGCGCTTCGTTCGGATCGTGTCAACGCTGCAATCCCGCCACGGAAGGTTCATATAGGACGCGGGCGTTGCGCCCGACTCGGCTGGTCGCACGACGAGGTGCCGATCCAACCTGCCCTGAACCGCACCGGCCCGTTCGCCGAGACGACCGCCTTCATGCAAACGATGGAACGACCGTCCCCATGGCCCGCGCGCTTCGTCAGAAATACTCCAGACATTCCGGTCGAGGCCTGATGCCGCAGACACGCAGCGACGACCAGGCGGCGACGGACGATGCCGTGCCGGGAATCGACGACGCCTTCGATAGCGACGAGGACACCAGCGCGGACGACGACGGCACGGGCGGGGACGATACCGGCGGCAACGACCTCGGAACCTCTCCGTCCGCGACGCTGATCGCCGCCATCGAATGGGACGATGCCGGCACGAAGGAGCACGCCGACCTGACGGGGCCCGAGCTGATCGCCGCCTTCGTCAGGCGCCTGCCGAACGGGCCGGGCGTCTACCGCATGTTCGGCGAGGACGGCGAGGTCCTCTATGTCGGCAAGGCGCGCTCTTTGAAGAAGCGGGTGACGAGCTACACCCGGCTCGGCGGCCACACCAACCGCATCGCGCGGATGATCGCCAAGACGCGGCACATGGAGTTCGTGACGACGCGCACCGAGACCGAGGCGCTGCTGCTCGAAGCGAACCTCATCAAGCGCATGCGGCCGCGCTTCAACGTCTTGATGCGCGACGACAAGTCGTTTCCCTACATCGTCATTTCCGGCGATCACGAAGCGCCGGCGATCATGAAGCACCGCGGCGCCCGCTCGCGAAAAGGCGCCTATTTCGGCCCCTTCGCCTCGGCGGGCGCCGTCGGGCGCACGATCAATTCGCTGCAGCGCGCCTTCCTCATTCGCACCTGCACCGATTCCGTCTACGAGAGCCGGACGCGGCCCTGTCTCCTCCACCAGATCAAACGCTGCGCGGCGCCCTGCACGCGGGAAATCTCGATCGAGGGCTATGGCGCACTGGTCGACGAGGCGAAGGGCTTCCTGTCGGGCAAGTCGAGCCAGATCAAGCAAGGCATGGCGCAAGCGATGCAGGCGGCCTCCGACGAACTCGACTTCGAGCGGGCGGCGATCTACCGCGACCGGCTGTCGGCGCTCAGCCACATCCAGAGCCATCAGGGCATCAACCCCCAGAACACCGAGGAGGCGGACGTCTTCGCCATCCATCAGGAGGGCGGACTCGCCTGCATCCAGGTCTTCTTCTTCCGCACCGGGCAGAACTGGGGCAACCGCGCCTATTTTCCGCGGGCGGATTCCTCGCTTGGGCCGGAGGAGGTGCTCGGCGCCTTCCTCGCGCAGTTCTACGACGACAAGCCGGCGCCGCGGCTGATCCTCCTTCCCATCGACGTCGAGGATCGCGAGCTTCTCTCCGAGGCCCTGTCCGTGAGGGCGCAGCGCAAGGTGCAGATCGCGGTGCCGGCGCGGGGCGAGAAGCGCGATCTCGTCGATCACGCGCTGTCCAACGCGAAGGAGGCGCTGGGGCGGCGGCTGGCCGAGACCTCCTCGCAGGCTCGGCTGCTGCAGGGCCTTGCCGAGACCTTCAAGCTGCCGCACGCGCCGCGCCGCATCGAGGTCTACGACAATTCGCATATCATGGGCACGGCCGCCGTCGGCGCGATGGTCGTCGCGGGGCCGCTGGGCTTCGCCAAGAGCCAGTACCGCAAGTTCAACATCAAGGGCACCGACATCACCCCCGGCGACGATTTCGGCATGATGCGCGAGGTGATGACGCGGCGCTTCGCGCGACTGAAGAAGGAGCATGGCGAAGGCCCGCAGCCCACCGCTGCGAAGGCTTTCGACGGGGAAGAGGCGGTCCTCCCCGACGAGGCGGAGATGCCAGCCTGGCCCGACCTCGTCCTCATCGACGGCGGCAAGGGACAGATCTCGGCGGTGAAGGCGATTCTCGTCGAGCTCGGCCTTGCCGATCAGGTGACGACGATCGGCATCGCAAAGGGCGTCGATCGCGATGCGGGGCGCGAGCGCTTCATCGTCGAGGGACGCGAGCCCTTCACGCTGCCGCCGCGCGACCCCGTGCTCTACTTCGTCCAGCGGCTGCGGGACGAAGCGCATCGCTTCGCGATCGGCACGCACCGGGCGAAGCGCAAGAAGGAACTCGTCGCCAACCCATTGGACGAGATCGCGGGCATCGGCCCGTCCCGCAAGCGCGCGCTGCTCCACCATTTCGGAACCGCCAAGGCGGTGTCGCGCGCTGCACTCTCGGACCTTTCTAAGGTCGAAGGCATCTCGGAGGCGATGGCCAAGCTCGTCTACGACCACTTCCACGAGAAGGGGTGAGCGCCGCCGTCGCCGCTTGTTTCCGCCGCCTCCTCATTCGCCTCCCTTTCATCTTCTCGTCACTTGCGCGGTTGACGATGGCGGCGCGTCGCTGTTCAAGACGACAAGCCGCGCTTCCCACGAACCGGACCGATCCTTCATGGCTTCCAAGGCTCTCAGCCTTCCCAATCTCCTGACCTATGCCCGCATCCTCGCGGTGCCGCTGGTCGTCCTCTGCTTCTTCCGCGAATGGCGCTTCGGGCCGGACGACAGCGCCCGCTGGTGGGCGCTCGCCATCTTCGCCATCGCCAGCATCACCGATTTCTTCGACGGCTATCTCGCAAGGGCCTGGCAACAGACCTCGACGATCGGGCGCATGCTCGATCCGATCGCCGACAAGCTGCTCGTCGCCGCCTGCCTGCTCCTGCTGTCGGCCGACGGGACGATCGTCGGCTGGACGCTTTGGGCCGCGATCATCATCCTCTGCCGCGAAATCCTCGTCTCGGGGCTTCGCGAGTACCTCGCCGAGCTGAAGGTCAGCGTACCCGTGACGCAGCTCGCCAAGTGGAAGACCGCGATGCAGATGGTGGCCGTCGGCTTCCTCCTGGCGGGACCGGCCGGCGACAAGATCGTGCCCTACATCACCGAAGCCGGCATCGCGCTGCTCTGGATTTCGGCGATCGTGACCCTCTACACCGGCTACGACTATTTTCGCGCGGGGCTGCGGCATATTCCGGATTGAGGCAGAGCTGGAGCGAGGCCGGGCTGGAGCGAGGCCAAGGGTGAGGCCTTTCCTGAACGGATGACTCCGCGGCGTCGGGTAAAACGAAATCCTCGACGCTTCGTCATCGCGGCCTTGACCCGGAATCCATTCCCCCACCCCCACCCACATCGAAATCGGTGGACCTCGAGGGTCATCGCCGCCGGGGTCAAATCAGCGGAAACGATCTGTACTGGATCCCGGATCAAGTCCGGAATGACGAACTTGAAAGCTTGATCGCAATTCCGGCGACTCTGTTCTACGGCGAGATGCTTCAGACCACCGCTCTGAAAATTGCTCTTCTGGGAGATACCGTCATGAAGCTCGTTTACTTCGCCTGGGTCCGCGAACGGATCGGCATTTCCGAGGAAGAGGTCGATCTTCCTCCCGAAGTCGCCACCGTGCGCGAGCTTCTCGCTTGGCTGAAGCGGCGCGGCGATGGCTATGCGGAAGCGCTGCAGGTTCCCGAGGTAATCCGCGTCGCCCTCGACCAGGAGCATGCCGACCATGCCGAGCCGCTCGGAAACGCACGCGAGATCGCGCTGTTTCCTCCGATGACGGGGGGCTGAGGTCGTGGTCCAGGCGGGCGTCTCGCCCTCGGTCGCGATCCAGGCCGGGCGCATCGACCTGTCCAGCGAGATCGCTGCGCTGGAGCGGCACGCGCAGCGTTCGGGCGCAGTCGGCGGGGTCGTCACGTTTTCCGGCTACTGCCGCGACGAGGGCGGCCGGCTGAAGGCGCTGGAGCTCGAAC
>JACMIV010000061.1 GCA_014380965.1 Rhizobiaceae bacterium
AATCTGGACGTTGAGGAGGTTCTGCTCCTCCGCTTCGGCGGTGTCCGTAACGGGCAGGCCTTCCGCTTCGGAAATCTCGTTCGTCATGCGTGGCTCCGGTTCTGGATATCCATTGAGTGGGAGATAACCGCGCGTCGACGAGGCACAAGGGCGAAGACGAGAGGTTTGTCGCCGCGAGGACCGATCCTCCCTCTAGCTGACACCCCCCCTTCCCGACAGGGGGAAAGAGGCGCGTCGGCGTCGATGGTCCCGGCTCGGCCTATTCCGCCGCCGCCCGCTTGGGCTGGACCTCCGTCGCATAGTCCGACACCAGCACGCGGCTGATCTCGCCGGGGGTGAAGTGGTGCGGTCCGATCTCGGAGACAGGCGTCACCTCGGCCGCTGTGCCGCAGAGGAAGCATTCGGAGAAGCCGTCGAGCTCTTCCGGCATGATCGCCCGCTCGTTCACCACGAAGCCACGGCGTTTGGCGAGTTCGATGACGGTGCGGCGGGTGATGCCGTCGAGGAAGCAGTCGGCGACCGGCGTGTGGATGACGCCGTCCTTGACGAAAAAGACGTTGGCGCCCGTCGCTTCCGCCACGCGCCCGCGCCAGTCGAGCATCAGGGCGTCGGAATAGCCCTTCGCCTCGGCGGCGTGCTTGGAGATGGTGCAGATCATGTAGAGGCCGCTCGCCTTGGCTCTCGACGGCGCCGTCCACGGATCGGGCCTGCGATACTCCGCGAGGTCGAGGCGGATGCCCTTCATCCGCTGGTCCGGGTCGAAGTAGCTCGGCCACTGCCAGATGGCGATCGCGACGTTGATGCGGTTGTTCTGCGCCGAAACGCCCATCATTTCCGACCCGCGCCAGGCGATCGGCCGGACATAGGCGTCGACCAGCCGCTGACGCGACAGGAGCTCGATACAGGCCGCGTCGATCTCGTCCGCCAAATAGGGAATCTTGAAGCCGAGGAGACGCCCCGATTCGATCAGCCGCTCGGTGTGCTCGCGCAGCTTGAAGATTTCGCCTCCATAGGCCCGCTCGCCTTCGAACACGGCGCTTGCGTAATGAAGGCCATGAGTCAGAACGTGAACCTTGGCGTCCTTCCAAGGCACGAACTCGCCGTTGAACCAGATCTGCCCGTCCAACTGATCGAATGGAACTGCGCTCATAAAGTCCGGCGCGTCCGCGCCCTCCCTGTTTTGATTATATATCCCAGGCATCTCTCTGCGCCGGGCCGCCGGGGTCTGCAGCCGCGACGATCAGGATCGTCGCTTGGCCGTCACTTCGATTTCGATCTTCATTTCCGGCTTGATCAGGCCGCAGACGATCATCGTCGCGGCCGGGCGGACCTCGGAGAAATAGGCGCCGACGATCGGAAAGACGATGTCCATCTCTGCGGCGTCGGTGAGGTAGTAGGTGGCACGCACCACGTCGGTGAGTTCGAAGCCGGCCTCCCGCAGCGCTTTGACAATGGTCTCCATCGCATTGCGAGTCTGGTCGGCGACGCCATCGGGCATCACCATCGCCGCATAGTCGTAGCCCGTCGTACCGGCCACCCAGCACCAGTCGCCATCCGCCACGGCGCGGGAGTAGCCAGCGACGGTCTCAAAGGGCGAACCTGTGGAAACGAGTCTGCGCGTCATGGTCGAGTCCCAATTCGGGTCGCATCGGCCATGGCCGGGAGCCCGCTGGTTTTCAGATTGTCGGCAAGGGTGTAACAATAGCGGTAAATTACGTCAATGGTACTGACCTATTTCTTGGTTCATGGCTTGTCGGGGATGCTGAGACAGAATGGATGCCAGTCTGCATGAGAAACGCCCGGCCGCGCTCGGAATTGGGAGCGGCGAGCGGATCGTTTCGGAGGCCTTGGAGACGACGGGCGATCTCGACTTCCGGATCATCGAGCTTTTCTTTTTCGCCTATCGCGAGTTCACGGCGGACGCCGATCTCGTGCTGGAGCGCTACGGGTTCGGGCGCGCGCATCACCGTGTCCTGCATTTCGTCAACCGGGCGCCGGGCATGACGATCGCCGATCTCCTCGACCTTCTCCAGATCACCAAGCAGTCGCTCTCCCGCGTCTTGCGCCAGCTCGTCGACGGGGGCTTCATCGAGCAGCTCCCCGGCGAGGAGGATCGCCGCCAACGCAGGCTGTTTCCGACGGTGCGAGGCCGGGAGCTGACGCTGGAACTCTCGCGCGCACAGGCCGGTCGCATCGAGGCCGCGCTTGCGACGACGGCCGCCGGCCGGCCGGAGAGAGGCGACGATACGAGCGCGGTGGCACGCTTCCTGCGCGAAATGGCCGGGGACCGCGGATCGACCAGAGCTTGGTTCAGGAAGCAGGGCATCGAGAGGGACGTGACGCCATGACCGAAGCCGACACCCTAGCGGGTCCAGCGCCGGCGGCGCCGTTCGTCGACGACGACGCACCGCATCTCCTCATCGTCGACGACGACCGACGCATCCGCAGCCTCCTCTCCCGCTTCCTGACCGAACGCGGTTTCCGCGTCTCGATGGCGGCGGACGCGGCCGAAGCCCGCAAGATCCTCGGCGGGCTTGATTTCGACCTCCTCGTGGTCGACGTGATGATGCCCGGCGAGAGCGGGCTCGACCTCGTGCGTTCCTTTTCGGCCATCCGCGACACGCCGATCCTGATGCTGACGGCGCAGTCGGAGACCGAGCAGCGCATCGAGGGCCTCGAGGCCGGCGCCGACGATTATCTGTCCAAGCCCTTCGACCCGCGCGAGCTGCTGCTGCGGATCAACAATATCCTGAAGCGCGGGGCTCCGGCCCCGATCGTGAAAGTCGAGCATGTCCGCTTCGGCCCCTTCTCCTTCTCGCTGACGCGCAAGGAGCTGAAGCGCGGAGTGGAGCTCATCCGCCTCACCGAGCGCGAGCAGGAGATCATGACGCAGTTCGCGCTGAAGGCCGGCGAGACCATCCAACGCCAGGACCTTCTCGGCGACGAGACGGAGGTCGGCGAGCGGACGGTCGACGTGCAGATCAACCGTTTGCGCCGCAAGATCGAGAGCGATCCGGCCAACCCGTTGTGGCTCCAGACAGTGCGCGGCGTCGGCTACCGCCTGAACGTCGATTGACGGCCCCTGAGCGATGACCCTTCTCGATCGCCTCCGCGCAACCGTTCCCAAGCGCACCCCCTTCGGTTTGCCGAAGCGCTGGCAGCCGCCGCCGCTCCCTGCCGGCCTTCAGGCCCTCGGCGAAAGGCTCGCGCCGCTCGATCCCCGCCGCGGTCCCCTTCGGCATGTGCCGCGGTGGGTCGCGCGGCACATGCCGAAGGGGCTATATCCCCGCTCGCTGATCATCATCATCGCGCCGATGGTGCTGCTCCAGTCGGTCGTCGCCTTCGTCTTCATGGAGCGGCACTGGCAGACGGTGACGCAGCGCCTGTCGACCGCCGTCGTTCGCGACATCGCCGGCATCATCGACGTGATCGAGACCTATCCGCAGGACGAGACCTTCGCGAACGTCACCCGGCTCGCGCGCGAAAAGCTCGATCTCAACATCGCGGTCATGCCGCGCGAGCCGCTGCCGGCGCCTGCGCCGAAGCCCTTCTTCAACATCCTCGACGGAATCCTGTCGGAAGAGATCACGGACCAGATCAACCGACCGTTCTGGATCGACACGGTCGGCAATTCCCGCCTCGTCGAGATTCGCATCCTCCTCGACGGCCATGTCCTGCGCGTTTTCGCGCGGCGCAATTCCGCCTATGCGTCGAACACGCACATCTTCCTGCTCTGGATGGTCGGCACCTCCCTGGTGCTCCTCCTCATCGCCATCCTCTTTCTGCGCAACCAGATCAAGCCGATCCAGACGCTTGCGGAAGCGGCAGAAGGCTTCGGCCGGGGCCAGCCGATGCCGCAGGATTTCCGACCGCGCGGCGCTTCCGAGGTGCGGCGCGCCTCGCTCGCCTTTATCCAGATGCGCGACAGGATCGAGCGGCAGATCGAACAGCGCACCCAGATGCTGAACGGCGTTTCGCACGATCTGCGCACCATCCTGACGCGATTCCGGCTCCAGCTCGCTTTGCTCGGGGAGGGCGAGGACCAGAAGGAACTCGGCCAGGACGTCGACGAGATGCAGCGGATGCTGGAAGGCTATCTTGCCTTCGCCAAGGGCGAGCAGGGTGAGGATGTCGGCGAGCTCGATCTCGAAACGGTGTTCGCGCGATTCGAATCCGAGGGCAAGCTGAAGGGCAAGAAGGTCGAGACAGACGTCCTCGGCGATCCCCGCATCACCGTGCGGCCCGACGGCTTCACCCGGCTCATCACCAACCTCGTCTCGAACGCGATGCGCCATGCGTCCCGCATCCGCATCGTCGCAAGGCACGAGGGCCGCTGGCTGACGGTAACGGTCGAGGACGACGGGCCGGGCATTCCCGCCGACCAGCGCGAGGAGGTGTTCAAGCCCTTCGTGCGCCTCGACACCGCCCGCAACATCGACGCCGGCGGCACCGGCCTCGGCCTTGCCATCGCAAGGGACGTCGCCCGCAGCCATGGCGGCGACATCCTGCTGTCGGAAAGCAAGCTCGGGGGATTGCGGGCGATGATCCGGGTGCCCGCGTGAGGATGGCGGCGATGGAGGGCAGGTCGTAATCTAAGCTTAGTCCAAGGGAGTGTCGGCGATGCGCACCGTGAATGTCCATGTGGCCAAGACGCATCTGTCGAAGCTTCTCGACGACGTCGCTGCCGGTGAGGAGATCATCATCGCCAAGGCGGGCAAGCCGTTTGCGCGGCTCGTTCCGTTGGCGCCGATCGAACCTCCCCGCCGCGTGCTCGGAGGGCTGCGAGGCAAGCTCAACATTCCGCAGAACTTCGACGACCCGTTGCCGGAGGATGTTCTTCGCCTCTTCGAGGGCGATGATCGCACGTGAGACTGCTCCCCGACACGCATGTGCTCTTGTGGACGGTCGCAACGCCCGAGCACCTTCCACAAGAGCTTCGGACCGCCCTCACGGAGCCGGCCGACACTATTTTTTCAGCACGATCAACATCTGGGAGATCGCGATCAAGTCTGGTCTCGGCAAGACAGGATTTGAGACCGACCCGGAGATGATCCTGAGAGAGGCGGAGACGCTCGGATTCATCGAGCAGCGCGTGACGTCGCGGCAGACAATCCTTGCCGGCACGCTGCCGCTCCACCATCGCGACCCCTTCGACCGACTTTTGATCGCTCAGGCGATCCTTGAACCAGCAAGGCTCGTGACCGCCGATCGAACACTCGTGCAGTCTTCGGAACTGGTCGATCTCATCTGAACGAGGTCAAAACATCCGCCCGCCGTTTGGCACGGTACCCGTTGGCGACAGGAGCACCACCTCCCCCGCAGCGTCCGGCACGCCGAGCGTCAGCACCTCCGAGCGCATCGGGCCGATCTGGCGCGGCGGGACGTTGACGACCGCGACCACCTGTCGGCCGACCAGCGTCTCGGGCGTGTAGTGGGCGGTGATCTGGGCCGACGACTTGCGGATGCCGATTTCGGGCCCGAAATCGATTCTGAGCTTGATCGCAGGCTTGCGCGCCTCGGGGAAAGGCTCGGCCTCGACGATCGTGCCGACGCGGATGTCGACCTTCATGAAATCGGGATAGGCGATTTCGGGCGTAAGCGGCTCGAAGGTTAGATCCGCCATCAGTGTCACTCCTCGGAGAGGGCGCGAGCACGGTCGCGAGCGGCGAGCACCGCGCGTGTCATGAGAGGCGGCAGACCGTCAGCGGCCATCAGCACGTCGAGCGCGGCCTGCGTCGTTCCGTTCGGCGAGGTCACGTTTCGGCGGAGCTGCGCCGGCGCGTCGTCGGAGCGGATCATCAGCTCGCCTGCGCCCGCGACCGTGTGGCGAGCGAGAATCATAGCGAGGTCCGGCGACAGTCCTGCGGCTTCGCCGGCCGAGGCCATCGCCTCGGCGAGGAGAAAGACGTAGGCAGGACCGCTGCCCGAGACGGCGGTGACGGCGTCGATGTCTCCCTCCGAATCAAGCCAGAGCACCGGGCCCGACGCGGAGAGGAGCGCGTCCGCCTTAGCCCTGAGATCGGTGGTCACGGCCGCGTTTGCGAAAGCACCGGTGATGCCGCGAGCGATCAATGCCGGCGTGTTGGGCATGGCGCGCACGATCGGCAAGGCCCCGAGCCGCGCTTCGAGGAAACCAAGCGTCTTGCCGGCGGCGATCGAGAGGACAAGCGTTTCTTGCGCCATGGCCGACTTCAAAGGCGGAAGCGCGGCGTCCATCGCCTGCGGCTTCACCGCGAGGACGACGACGTCGAATTTTCCGTCCGGAACCGTTCCGCTTTGCGAAAGCGCGCCATCCGCAATGAGCCCGCGCAGCGCCTCACCTGGCGTCGGATCGACGACGTGGATGTCTGCGGTCGACACGCCGCCCTCGATCCAGCCGCGCACCATCGCGCCGCCCATGTTGCCGGCCCCGACGAGAAGAATGCGACCGATGGAGGAAAACAGCGCGCTCATGCGTTTCCGACCGTCTCGAAAAGCGAACAGACGAGCGCGTCGTCCGCATCTTTGTTTGCCCAGACAACGAAATGGAAGGCTTGGTAGAAGCGCTCGCAAGTCTCGAGGGCGGAACCGAGGAGCCGCTCGGCCTGCTGGCTCGTCGGATCGGCGCCCCCGGAGAGAAGCAGGGCGTGGCGGAACATGATCGCGCCCTCGGTCGGCCAGAGATCGAAATGGCCGATGAGAAGCTGCTCGTTGATCCTTGCCAGAAGCCGCAGCATTTCGACGCGCCGGTGCTCGGGAATCGTCATGTCGAAGGCGCAGCCGAGATGCAGCGCCTCGTTGTCCGGCAGCCAGGCAAATGTGACGGCATACTCCGAGAAGACACCCTCGACGCTCATTGCGATCTCGTCGTCGCAGTGGCGCTCGAATGCCCAGTCCCGATTCGCCGCGACGAGTTCGATCACATCAACCGGGTTGAACTGCCTCTGCAGCTCCGCATCGCCGAAAACCATCCCCATTCCGTCTTCCCCGCCCCGATTCATGACGCGGGGCGACCCCGGCCGCACCCGGATCGCCCCGTCTGAGCGCTGCGTCCGTACCGGGCGTCGCGCTGGGCAGAAGACGTCGTCGCCGACGAATCACCCTTATGAATCAGTGTATAGACCGGGATTCATCGGCTTAAGGGGGTGAACGAAATATTAACGCCTTCGACGAGAAACGCCAGCTGAAGAGCTCGGTGGCAAAGGGGTAAGCGACTCTGCAGAAACAGCTTTCGAGTCCCGGCAATGACAGGGACAACCTGTTGACCGCCTGTGGATAAGCATTGGAACAGACGTCAGAGGCCGGCAGCGGGAGCCATGCCGGCAGGGCTCATCTTCGCCTCGAGGTCGGCAATGCGCTTCTTCAGCGCCTCGTTCTCGAGGCGCGCCTTCGCGGCCATGTCGCGAACCGCTTCGAACTCCTCCCGCTGGACGAGGTCCATCTGGTTGATGAAGCGTTCGCCCTGCGAGCGGAAGACGGTCTCGAGTTCGCGTCGTACACCTTGAGCGGCGCCCGCGGCATCGGTCATCACCCGGGCGAATTCGTCGAGCATGCGGTTCGGGGCACGATTCGTCATGGCAGCGTCTCCGGCTGGTGATATCTCGTCGATGGAGGTAGGGACGCGGGGAACGCTTGGCAATGCCGCGCTTGGCCGCCACTCCCCGATCCCTCGGCGCGAAGCCGAAGTCACGAGACGCTCGCCATGATCACCACCGCACCGTTTGGTGTCCTCGCCTTCCCGAACATCGATCCCGTCTTCCTGGAGATCGGCCCGATCGCGCTCCACTGGTACGGCCTCGCCTATGTCGCCGGCATCCTGTGCGGCTGGCTCTACGGGCGGGCCCTCGTTTCGAACCCGGAACTCTGGCCGAACGGCGTCTCGCCGATCACGAAGCTCCAGATCGACGACTTCATTCTCTGGATCACCGCCGGCATCATCCTCGGCGGGCGGATCGGCTCGATCCTCTTCTACGACTTCCACCGCTACAGCGTCGATCCACTTGCGGCCTTCCGCGTATGGGAGGGCGGCATGTCCTTCCATGGCGGGCTCATCGGCGTCGTCATAGCGGTCGCGCTCTTCACCTGGAAGAACAGGCTTCCGCTCTGGAGCCTCATCGACGTCGTCGCCGTCTCGGTGCCGTTCGGGCTCCTCTTCGGCCGCCTCGCGAACTTCATCAATTCCGAGCTCTGGGGCGCGCCGACGACCGTGCCCTGGGCGTTCGTCTTCCCGAACGGCGGCCCGGAACCGCGTCACCCGACACAGCTCTACGAGGGCCTCCTCGAAGGCGTCCTTCTGTGGCTCGTCCTCCGGCTGCTGACCCACCGTTACAAGATGTTCCGCCGCCCCCGCTTCGTCGGCTCCGTCTTTCTCGCGGGCTATGCCATGGCGCGCATCTTCGTCGAGTTCTTCCGGGTTCCCGATGTGCAGCTCGGCTATCTCTACGGTGGCTGGCTGACGATGGGCATGGTCCTGTCGCTGCCGATGGTGGTCGTCGCCGCCTGGGGAATGTGGGCGGCGCGCGAGACGGTCTATGGACCGCGGCCGGAGGAGGCCGAGGCGACGCCTCAGCGATGAGCACGCGGCCGAACGCGCTGGAACGACTGATCGCGGACATCGTCGCCCGCGAAGGGCCGATCACGGTCGAGCGCTACTGGGATCTTGCGCTCTTCCACCCGGAGCATGGCTACTACACCAGCCGCGATCCGTTCGGAGCGACCGGAGATTTCGTGACCGCTCCCGAGGTCAGCCAGATGTTCGGCGAACTCCTCGGCGCCTGGATCGTGGCGGCCTGGCGCGCGCTCGGCGCCCCATCGCCCTTCGTCTTCGCCGAGATGGGTCCGGGGCGCGGCACGCTGATGGCCGACATGCTGCGCACCGCACGGCAGATCGACAAGGCGTTCTTGAACGCGGCACGCATCGTGCTGGTGGAGACGAGCGATCGGCTGGCACTGGTTCAGTCACGGAGGCTGGACGCGTTCGACCTGCCGATCCGCCATGTGAAGCGGCTGGCGGATGTCGGGGCCGGGCCATTGCTGCTGGTCGCCAACGAGCTGTTCGATGCGGTGGCAATACGGCAGCTCGTGCGGGTGGGGGATGGTTGGCGCGAGAGGCGCGTCGGGCTGGATGCGGAGGGGCGTTTGGAGTTCACGGTCGCAGCGCAAGGCGATGGTGCCGCGGACTTCGACGCCGCATACCCCCCTCTGTCTTGCCGGACATCTCCCCCTCAAGGGGGGAGAACAGGCAGCTTCGGCGACATGCCGATCTCCCTCCTTGAGGGGGAGATGTCCGGCAGGACAGAGGGGGGTGCTTCGCGTGATCTTCAGACATCCTCCATCCTCTCCAGCGCTATCCTCGAACTCTCCCCACAACGCCTCGCCATCGCAGACACCATCGCTGCGAAAATCGCCTCGTACGGGGGCGCGGCTCTCATCATCGACTACGGCCATGCGAAGAGCGGCTACGGCGACACGCTCCAGGCTGTGAAGCACCACGCCTTCGCCGATCCGCTTGCCGCACCCGGCGAACGCGACATCACCAGCCATGTCGATTTCGAGAGCCTCGCCGAACGGTTCGCCGCCGCCGGACTTACAGTCGCGCCGATCATGGAGCAGGGCGAATTCCTCCTCCGACTGGGACTTGCAGAGCGCGCCGGCGCCCTCGGCCGCGACCGCTCGGCGGAAGAGGCCGCCGCCATCGAAGCGGCAGCACGACGTCTCGCAGGTACAGGAAAAGCCGAAATGGGGAGCCTGTTCAAAGTCTTGGCCGCCTCGTCCATGCACTTTCCAATGCCGCCGTTTCCCTCGCAATCCCTTGATTGACATCCCCCTCCCCCTCGACGACGATCCCGCGCCATGACCGATGAGCTGCAGACATCCGCCCCCGCGATCCGCGACGCCGACCTCGTGCGGGACGCCTCGTTCGCCTCCTCGGCTGGCATACGCCACGCCTTCTTCACCCGCCGCGGCGGCGTGTCGACGGGCATCTACGCCGGGCTGAACATGGGCATCGGCTCGAAGGACGATCCGGACGCCGTCCGGCAGAACCGCACGCGGGCGCTTGCCGTCCTCGGCGTAGACGGCCCCGAAGTGGTTACGCCGTGGCAGATCCATTCGGCGAAGGCGGTGGTCGTCACAGAACCCTTCGCCGGCGACCGGGCGCAGGCGGACGGGATCGTGACGCGGACACCCGGCCTGGCCATTGGCGTCGTCACAGCCGATTGCGGGCCGATCCTCTTCGCAGATATCACTGCCGGCGTCGTCGGTGCTGCCCATGCCGGCTGGAAGGGCGCGGCCGGCGGCGTGCTGGAGGCGACGATCGAGGCGATGGAAAGCTGCGGCGCGACGCGGGGCGGCATCGTCGCGGTGCTGGGTCCGACGATCACGCAAGGCAACTACGAGGTTGGCGCCGACATGCTGGAGGCCGTGCTGGCAAAGGACGCGACCGCAGCCCCATTCTTCGTGGTCGGAAAGGCCGCCGACAAGCGGCAGTTCGACCTGCCGGGTTATATCGTGGCGCGTCTCGATGCGGCAGGCGTGACCGCGAGCTTCGTCGGGCGTTGCACATACGGCGAAGAGGACCACTTCTTTTCCTTCCGCCGGACGACACATCGTGGCGAGCCGGACTACGGCCGCCAGCTCGCCGCCATCGCCATCGCGCGATAGGCGCCCGATCGTCGACACCCCGATCATCGACCAAGGGGGCATCGACGACGATCATCGACCGACAGGGATCTCTTCCATGCTGCATTTCTCGCGCGACGAATTCGATGCCCGCCGCGACCGGCTGATCGTCGAGATGACCGAGCGCAAGCTCGATGCGATGCTGATCTTCGCCCAGGAGTCCATGTACTGGCTGACGGGCTACGACAGTTTCGGCTTCTGCTTCTTTCAATGCCTCGTCGTGAAGGCGGACGGCGAGATGCGCCTTCTCACCCGCTCGGCCGACCTTCGCCAAGCCCGGCACACCTCGATCCTCGAAACCATCCTCGTCTGGCGCGACCGGGGCGCGGCGGATCCGACCATCGATCTGCGCGACATGCTGGACGAAATGGGTCTTCTCGGTACGAAGATCGGCGTTGAATGGGGAACGCACGGCTTGACGGCGGCGAACGGTCGCCTCGTCGAAGCAAAGCTCGGCTCCTTCGCCGCGCTGAAGGACGCATCGGACCTCGTCGGCTCGCTCCGCGTCATCAAGAGCCCGGCGGAGATCGGCTATATCCGAGAGGCCGCGAGGCTCGCCGACGATGCCTTCGAGGCGATGCTGCCTCTGGTGAAACCCGGCGCCGACGAGGCGGACCTTCTCCACACCCTGCAAGGCTCCGTGCTGAAGGCCGGCGGCGACTATCCCGCCAATCCCTTCATCATCGGGTCCGGCCCCGACGCGCTGCTCTGCCGCTACAAGTCCGGGCGCCGGAAGCTCGAGGCCAAGGACCAGCTCACTCTCGAATGGGCCGGCGTCAAGGCGCAATATCACGCGGCGCTGATGCGGACGGTCGTCGTCGGGACGCCGAGCCAGCGCCATGTCGAGCTCTTCGGCGCGGCTAAGGAGGCGCTTCTCGCGGTCGAGGAGGCGATGCGGCCCGGCCGGACGTTCGGCGAGGTCTTCGACGCCCATGCCGGCGTCATGGAAACCCACGAACTCGTCCGCCATCGCCTCAGCGCATGCGGCTACTCGCTCGGCGCCCGCTACGCGCCGTCCTGGATGGAGCAGCAGATGTTCGTCTCCGGCAATACCGATCCGATCGTACCGGGCATGACGCTTTTCGCCCACATGATCATCATGGACTCCGATACGGGCACCGCCATGACGCTCGGCCGCACCTATCTCACGACGCAAGGGGCGCCGGAGCCGCTCTCGCGCCTGCCGATCGAACTCACGAGCGTCTGACGGACGCGCGGAACGCGCCGCGAGGGAGGGTTAAGGCTTTGTTACCGCCTTCACTCTACATCGGGCAAGGCCAAACGCAGGGAGAATGGCGCGTGACACTGGCGACAGGCACCCGGCTCAGACCCGCCATCGTCCTTTGCGCGCTCCTGTCGGCGACCCTCCTTGCCGCCTGCACCCGCTCCGTCGATCCGACGATGGGCATGGTTCCACCCGCCGAAATCGGGCCGAGCACCGGCCCGGTGGAAGATGCCGTCGTTTCCTTGCCGCCCGTTGCCGGGGTGGGGGTGTCTGCCGTCCCGCCGGCCGGCTCCTTTCAAACAGCGACCCCTCTCATTTCGGCCGCCACGATGACGCCGAGAGCCGGCGCAGGGGGTGAGGGGCCGATCCAGTTCCTGCCCGTCGTCGGCGCGCCGCCGCAAAAGGTCGGCCTCCTCTCGGACGCGCTCGGACGCAGCGCAGCCGAAAGCGGCGTCGCGATCCTGCCATCCGGCGGCTCCGTCGCTCCACGTCGCCTAAAGGGCTATCTCTCCGCCCTTAGCGAGGGGCCCGAGACTGTGGTCGTCTACGTCTGGGACGTCGTCGATCCCGCGGGCAACCGCGTCAACCGGATTCAAGGCCAGCATCGGGTAGCGGCGACTGCCGCGGATCCCTGGGATGCCGTCGACGCGGCAGCGCTTGCGGCCATCGCCGAGGAGACGATCGACGCGTTCCTGCGCCAGGGCTCGGCCTCCGGTTGAGCCCCCTGCCCACCCGTTTACTGCAATGCACATCAATCCGCTTCGCCGGGCCTTCGCTGGGCCGAAGCGGTTTGACTCTTCACCCGTAGTCGTTAATCACCCTTGCGCGTCGGACGGTGGCGACCGGCCCCGACAGCGCCCGCCGGCGGCAAGGACATCGCGATCGTGACAGGTTTGAGACGATGAAACTGTTTGTCGGCAATTCCAATCGCCAGCTGGCGGAAGCCATCGGCAAGTATCTGGAAAAGCCCCTCGGCCTCGCCTCGGTTCGCCGTTTCGCAGACCAGGAAATCTTCGTCGAGATCCAGGAGAACGTGCGCGGCGAGGATTGCTTCGTCATCCAGTCGACCTCCTATCCCGCCAACGATCACCTGATGGAACTCCTCATCATGATCGACGCGCTGCGCAGAGCCTCGGCCAAGCGCATAACGGCCGTGCTCCCCTACTTCGGCTATGCCAGGCAAGACCGGAAGGCAGGAGGCCGTACGCCGATCTCGGCCAAGCTCGTCGCCAAC
>JACMIV010000062.1 GCA_014380965.1 Rhizobiaceae bacterium
CAAAGACGCCCCCAGCGTCCATAAAGGCGGAAACGATGCCAAAGCCTGCCGCTGAGCCGGCGCAAAAACCCGCCGCCGCCAAAGCGCCTGCGCCGATCGTTGCGCCCCAGCCCGCCGAGACCAAATCACCTTCTCCAAAACCCGCTGCCGTGATCGACTCCGCTGCGCTTGCCACCTCGACATCTGGCGAGTCTGCAAACGCCCCCACGCCACGCGTACGGCGCCACCGCCCGCTTGGCACCCCGCGGGCCTGAGCGGACTGTTGTCGACCACGTTGAAGACGACGTGTTTGACGTCGCCATCGTGGTGTCGCTGAACGCCCTGGTTTGCTGGAATGAGGACGCTTAAGAACTTGCCGAAGATGCCGACGAAAGTTTAAAGTATGGCGGCCAAGAATTTTACGTAATTTATCAAGCCACACCTCGAACGGATGTAAAACAGAGTTACCGAGAGTAGATATGGATTACAGATCGAAAGTTTTTCATTGGCTCGCGTGCAAAGATAAAATCTTCCTGTTGAACGGCCCGTCGGTCGCAAGCGTCGGCGCGGTCATCGACAAATTCAAAACCTCTCAGCCAGCCATCTTCGGCATCAATCATATATTCAACCTCGAACGTGAACTGACCAAGCCGGCGGGTATCAGCATTCATGTTTGGGTGCTCTTCAGTGCCGACGAAGTCGAGCGCTACGCGATGCAAATCATCGCTTTCATTTCGCGCGATGACACGATCGCCGTTCTGACCACGACATACGCCTACCAGAAGATCAAATACATCATAGATTTCAATGCAAAACGACACGCTTACAAGATCGTTTTCTGCGACGCCGTCGTCGATAACGCCTATCGGGTCACGGATCTAGATTTCAGCGATGCGGGTCGTTACTCCAGTCAGATCGCGATCAACTCCCTGGGCCTGTCGCTGATCGCCCTCTCGACGGTTCCAGCCGATCCATCGACGAAGGTGGTTCTTTTCGGCTGCGACGGGGCGGATTCGTCCGAAACGAAAATGGTCTACTTCCAGCAGGATCGAATGGATCTAGGAAAGCGAAATCCAAGCGAGAGGAATATCTATCAGGACATGGTCGCGATCGAAGCGGCGTGGAACATTCTGGAAACGCACTTGATCGTCGACAAGGGGCTACCCCGGCTTCGGATCCTGAACGCAAATCCGGACAGTCACTTTCAGATATTCGAGAAGATCGACCCGCGATCGGTCGATCTCGAGGGCGCGCATGACCCGTTCGATCACGCAGTCGACGAAGAGGACGGCGTCGTAACGGAAAATGCATTTCGCAACGAGATGGAAGCGCACAGCGCGATGCTGCTGAGGAGCCTTGCAAGGCTGGAGCGCACCGTTTCGTCAGCGGCGGCGGCGGGTCCGGAAGGGGAGGCAACCGGGCTCGACGGCCAAGGCCATACTCGAAGCGAAGCGGACGCCCGAGTCGACGCCGCGAGAGCAGCCGTCGACGTCGCGACGTTGCGACTCCGAGAGGTTCAGGAAATTCTCGTTGAACGCACACAGCTTCTCGAGCAGACGGCGGCGGATCTCGTCGACCGCACGAGACGACTGGAAGCGGCCCTTGGCGACATCGAGGAGCGGGACGCGACTATTGTCGATCTCTCGAAGAAATTGAAGGACCTGTCCCACGTGCACGACCAGGAGAGCGGTGCTCAGGCTCAAGGCTCCGCCACTCGGCACATCGAAGATTAGGGTGGAGCCGCGACAGGAGCGACGCGGCCCCCGCCGATCCGCTCGGCTTCATAAGAAACAGATGATAAGGCAGGTGTGCCAAAACCATCGGTCTCAAGACGCCCAAACGACCCGAACCTCGCCGACAACGGTCTTCTCCCAGTTGCGGAGAATCTTCCGCGACAGCGCCTCGAAGCGTTCGGTGGCGCCCTTGTCTCCAGCCTCGAAGATCCGAGCGATGGTCGCGGCGACCAGCGCTTCGGAGGCGCGCGTCGCGCCGTCGTCGATCTTGAGCGCGAAGCCGAGGCCGAGTTCCGGCACTGCGCCGCAGAAGACGCCCTCGGCGCCCGTCTTGGCGAAGACGCGACCAGGGGCGGCCTCCATGAGAGCGACGCAGGCCCGGTCCGTGCCCGCCATGAACCAGGGCTCGGTCATGGAGGCCTCGATCAGCCGGCGGCCAGCGGCCGAGCGCTCGGCAGAGACGCCCTGAGCGGAGACGATCTTGGCGAAGCCGTGAGCGAAAGCTCGAAGCGGTGCGGCGTATGTCGGGATCGAGCAGCCGTCGATGCCGCAGGCGTCGGGTTCGAGAGCCGTTCCGGTCAGGTCCTCCATCGCCTCGCGGACCCGGCTCTGCACGGGGTGGACGGCATCGACGTAGCCGCGCGTCTCCTCGCCGAGATGGACGGCGGTGCAGAGGAAGCCGGCATGCTTGCCCGAGCAATTGTTGTGGAGAGCGGTCGGCCCGCCTCCTTCAGCTGCGAGCGCCAGCGCCACCGGCTGGTCGAACGGCCAGTGGCACCCGCATTCGAGCGCCTCGCCGGAGAGACCGGCGCGGCCGAGCATCTCGGCGGCGAGCGCCACGTGGCCCGGCTCGCCCGAATGCGAGGCGCAGGCAAGCGATAGCGCACGGGCCGAAAAGCCGTAAGCGTCGGCCGCCCCGCTTTCGACGAGGGGGATCGCCTGGAACACCTTGATGGCCGACCGCGGAAACGTCTTCGCTTCCACGTCGCCGGCCGAGAAGACGACGCGCCCCGCGTCGTCGACCACGGCCACGGCCCCGCGATGCCGGCTCTCGACGGCTTGTCCGCGCGTCACTTCGACCAGGATGGGGTTCGCCATGGGTGCGTCCTCAATTTCGCCGCGCTCGATCGTCTCATCTGCGGACGTCGAGCCCCCCTCTACCAGCCGGCCTGCGGCCCCGTCACCCGCCAGCCCTCCGAAAGCCAGTCGATGCGAGCGATGAAGTTCCTCCTCCTCTTCGTCGCGCTCGTCTACATCGTCCCGGTGGCTCTTTCGGCATTTTTGTGGTGGAGCGGCGAGCGGCCGAGCTCGTACCGCGACGCGGACTGGACGAGCGCTGCCCTGCTGCCTCGAGCCGATGCGGACGCGGAAGCCGCCGTCTATGTCCTCTCGGCCCGCACCGGTGGCTTGAAGGGCGCCGTCGCGGAACATTCCTGGATCGTCGTCAAGGAGCAGGGTGCGCGAGACTACGAACGCTGGGACAAGGTGGGCTGGGGCTCGCCGATCCGGCGCAACGCCTATCCCGCCGACGCTCGCTGGTACTCGAACGATCCGCGCCTCATCCTGGCGCGCAAGGGCAGTGCCGCAGAAGCCGTCATCCCGTCGATCCGAAGCGCCATCGCCGACTACCCCTATGGCGGGCGCGGCGGCTACCGGATCTTTCCCGGGCCGAACTCCAATACGTTCGTCGCTCATGTCCTGCGCCACGTTCCCGGCATCGCCGCGAGTCTG
>JACMIV010000063.1 GCA_014380965.1 Rhizobiaceae bacterium
ATAGGGAATCCGGATGCGGGCTGGAAGCTTGCCGCAGGTCTCGCAGCGCTGGCCCTCCTTGCCGTCTTCGTCCTCGGCGCCTTCGCCGTGCTGCTCGCCCTTGCCGGCACCCGGCCCGATGCCGGCGCGCTGCTGGCCGATCCCTACCTTCGCAGCGTCGTCGTGTTCACGCTGCAGCAGGCGAGCCTCTCCGCCGCACTCTCCATCGCCGGCGCGATTCCGCTCGCTCTGGCGCTCCACCGCGCAAGGTTCCGCGGGCGCGAGGCGATCCTGCGCCTCTGTCTGATGCCGCAGGCCCTGCCCGTCCTGGTCGGAGCGCTCGCCATCGTGGCCGTCTGGGGCAGGAGCGGAATCGTCTCGGATGGGCTGGCCGCTCTCGGCCTGCCGCGCCTCGACGTCTACGGCCTCACAGGCATCCTCATTGCGCACGTCTTCTTCAACCTGCCGCTCGCGACGCGCCTTCTCGTCGCCGCGCTCGACGCCGTGCCGGCCGAGCGATGGAAATTGGCGGCCGGTCTTTCCTTCGGCGTGCGGGCGACCTTCCGCACCATCGAGTGGCCGGCGCTGCGGGGCGCGCTCCCCGGCGCCGCGAGCCTCGTCTTCATGCTCTGCATCACGAGCTTCACCCTCGTCCTCGTCCTCGGCGGCGGGCCGGGGGCGACGACGCTCGAAGTCGCGA
This sequence comes from Rhizobiaceae bacterium, assembly GCA_014380965.1. Taxonomy (GTDB): domain Bacteria; phylum Pseudomonadota; class Alphaproteobacteria; order Rhizobiales; family Rhizobiaceae; genus Plantimonas. The sequence goes on from JACMIV010000063.1 coordinate 680, forward strand.
TCTATCAGGCGCTGCGCTACGACTTCTCGCCCGGCCGCGCAGCGCTTCTCGGCCTTGCGCAGATCGCGCTCACCGCCCTTGTCCTCTTCGCACTCTTCCGGTTCGGCGGCACGCTCGACGGCGCGGCGACGCTTGGGCAGCGGGCAGTGCGCTACGATCGCCCCTCGCGGGGCGCGCGCCTCGCCTCTTCCGCCACCCTCGTCCTCGGCCTCGGCTTCATCGCGGCGCCCTTCGCCGCCATTCTTCTAAGGGGCCTCGACGCGGATCTCCTGCGCCTTGTCGGGGAAACGACCGTGCAGCGCGCCGCGGTCACGAGCGCGGTGCTCGCCGTCGCCTCCGCGACGCTCAGCCTTCTCCTCTCCACAGCCCTCCTCTTCGGTTCCGCCGCGCTTGGTGCGGGAAGCAACGGGGACCGCAGAGCCTTCGGCAGCCCGTTCGACCTCGCCGGCAGCCTCGTCCTCGTGGTTCCGCCCATCGTGCTCGGCGCCGGCTGGTTTCTGGCGTTGCGCGGGACTGGCGACGTCTTCGCCGCGGCGCCCGTCATGGTGGCGGTCACGAACGCGGTGATGGCAATGCCGTTCGTCATGCGCATCATCGGCCCTCCGATGGCGCAAGCGGCCCTGCGGCACGACCGCCTCGCGGCAAGCCTTGCTCTGTCCGGCCTGTCCCGTCTTCGCCATGTCGACTGGCCGGCCCTAAAGTACCCCGTGCGCCTTGCCCTCGCCTTCGCCATGGCGCTCTCGCTCGGCGATCTCGGCGCAGCCGCCCTCTTCGGGAACCAGGATTTCGTCACGCTCCCGCTCCTCCTCCATCAGCGCATGGGCAGCTACCGCACGGCGGACGCAGCAGGCCTCGCCCTTCTTCTCGGCGCGCTCAGCCTCGCCTTGATGGCGATGGCGGAGCGCGGAACGGGGCGTCCGGAGGCGCAGACATGAGCGAGCTCGCCGCACTTCGCCTCGAGGGCGTCCTCCATCGCTACGGCGAGACGCAGATCCGCTTCGATCTCAGCGTCGCGAGCGGCGAATGGCTGGCGGTGATCGGCCCAAGCGGCGCCGGCAAGTCGACGCTGCTCGATCTTTCAGCTGGCTTCCTCGCGCCGGACGAGGGGCGGGTCCTGATGGGCGGCCGCGACGTGACGGGCGTGGCGCCGGGGCAACGCCCGCTGAGCACGGTCTTCCAGGAAAACAATCTCTTTCCCCATCTCGACGTCTTTCGGAACGTCGCGCTCGGCCTGTCGCCACGTCTGCGCCTGTCCGCAGCCGATGCGACGCGGATCGAGGATGCGCTCGCCCGCGTCGGTCTTTGCGGTTTTGCGACGCGCAAGCCTTCCGAGATGTCGGGCGGCGAGCGCCAGCGGGTGGCGCTCGCGAGAGCCTTCCTGCGCGAGCGTCCGCTGCTGCTTCTCGACGAGCCGTTCGCAGCGCTCGGTCCCGCGCTCCGCCACGAGATGCTGGAGCTTCTGGAAAGGCTTCGCCGCGATCGGCCCGCACCGATGGCGGTCGTCATGGTCACGCACCAGCCCGAGGACACGCGGAACTTTGCAGATCGCATCGCCTTCCTCGCCGAAGGCCGCATTCTGGAGACCGGAGAGACGCAAGCGATGCTGGCCGGCGGCGGTCATGCGGAGATCGCAGCCTATCTCGGTGCGGCCTTTGCGAAAGGTGGTCAGTTTGGCTGACGAAACGCAATTCGGGCGGATTTCGGAGCTACTCAAGCTTCGGGTCAAATCGACAGCGTTTTAATGCCGCGTTTGTGGCCGCAAAGCCCTTTCACCGACGGCGGTCCATACGCTAGAGCAGGGCAAAGGCGTCGCGCACGGACAGGCCTTGGCAGGGTGGCCAAATGTCGGCGGCAACGGCGAAAACGCACGGAGCGGCGGCTCTTTGCGAGGAACGAATCATGGCGGCTGACGACATCAAACGTGGATTCTTGAGGACTCGTCGGGGCCAGGGCGGCGGCGGTGTCTTGGCGGCGGCCTTGATGGCGATGACCTCGCTCGCGGGCTGCGAAACGATCGGCGTGAGCTTCGAGGACGTGGCAGCGACCCCTTCGCCCGTTCAGGCCGGCTATCTCCCCGGGCCGGCGCGCGAGCCGGTGACCTTTGAGAACCTCCAGAAGAACGACCCTCAGTCCTCGATCGGCCGCTCGCAGCATCCGAAGATCCTCGCGACCTATGGCGGCGCCTATTCCGATCCGAAGCTCGAGCAGACGCTGGCGACCATCGTCGGCCGGCTGTCCGCCGTCACCGACGATCCGACCCGCGCCTATCGCATCACGGTTCTCAACTCGCCAAACGTCAACGCCTTCGCGCTGCCCGGCGGCTATCTCTACGTGACGCGTGGCCTGCTTGCCCTCGCCAACGATTCGGCCGAAGTCGCTGCCGTCCTCGCCCACGAAATGGCGCATGTCACGGCCAATCACGGCATCGAGCGCCAGCGCCGGGAGGAAGCGGCCGAGATCGCGGGCCGTGTCGTGACCGAGGTGTTGGCAAGCGACTCCGCCGGCCGCGCCGCGCTAGCCCGCGGGCGTCTGAATCTTGCAAGCTTCTCGCGCAACCAGGAGCTCCAGGCCGACGCGATCGGGATCAAGCAGACCGGACGTGCGGGCTACGACGCATTCGCGGCCTCGCGGTTTCTGCGTGCAATGGACTCCTACTCGCGCTTCCGCAGCGCCTTCCAGGCCGAAAACCCCAATCTCGACTTCCTCGCTTCCCACCCGGCCGCTCCCCAGCGCGTGGAACTCGCCGAGCGGCATGGGCGGGAATTCGGCGTTGCCGGTACGGGGCTGACCGACCGCGACCGATATCTCGCCGGCATCGAGAGCATGCTGTTCGGCGACTCGGCCGTCGAGGGCTATGTGCGTGGCCGCTCGTTCCTGCATCCCGGGCTCGGCATCACCTTTGCCGTGCCGGCCGACTTCGTGATCGACAATACCGCCGAGGCGGTGCTCGCGACCGGCCCCGGCGACACGGCGATCCGCTTCGACGGCGTCGCGCTGGCGCGCACGTCGAGCCTCACCGACTACATCACCTCCGGCTGGATCGGCGGTCTCGACCCGACAAGCATCCGCGAAGAGCGGATCGGCACGCTCGACGCCGTTTCGGCGCGAGCGGCAGGCGGGGAATATGTCTTCGACGTGACGGTGGTCCGGGTCGGCGGCCAAGTCTATCGCTTCCTCACCGCCCTCCCCGCCAAGTCGGACGCGAGCGTCGGCACGATCGCGAAGACGGTCGCGGGCTCGTTCCGCATCCTCAGCGAAGCCGAAAAGAGCCAGCTGAAACCGCTGCGCATCCGCATCGTCTCGGCGCGTTCCGGCGATACGGTCGACAGCCTCGCCCAACGCATCGTCGGCATCGACCGGAGGGCGGAAATGTTCAGGCTCCTGAACGATCTGGAACCCACGGAGGCGGTCCGCTCGGGCGAGAAGTACAAGGTCATCGCGGAATAAACCGGGCGATCGGAGCAATCGGCGTCGTCGATCGACGACGCGCGGCCAGGCGTTCTTATCCGCGGCAAACCTCTTTCGCCGAGGCGCGGTGTCATGGCATGAGGGCGACGAGTCCTGCCTTCCGCCATTTCCGTCGAGGAACGATGTCCAGCCTCCCGCGCCGCCTGACGAAGCTCGAAGACGATCTGGCGGCCCTGCCGCCCGAATACGACGCCATGACGCTCGGCGAGCTCGACGGCTTCATTGCGGGAGTCATAATCTGCCCGGAGGAAATCCCGGCGGAAGAGTGGCTGGGTGCCCTGTGGCGGGACGCCGCCGAGGATGGCACCCCTCTCGACCCGGCGCCGACCGCCGCACTTTCAGCCGATATCCTCGACCACTACCGCCGCGTATCGCTGGAGCTGAAGGCGGGCGAAGAAGGGTATGCTGCGATTTACTACACCGATCCGGACGACGGGAGCCTCGTATGGGAGCCTTGGGCGATCGGTTTCGGCGAGGCGATCCAGTTGCGGATGCCCTTTTGGAAGGCTGTCGGAACCTCGGAGAAAACCGAACCCGAGGTCATCGAAGCCGCGATCGGCTTGATGGCGTTCGTCAGCATCGCTCACGGCATGTCGCCCGACGATCTGTCGCGCGGCCCTCAACCGGAGCCGGCGGAGGGCGAGGACGCCGTGGACTTCGCGGCCATGGTCGAAGAAGCAGGCGACTTGATCCCGACCTGGGTCGAAACACTCTACGAATGGCGCATGATGCTGCGTCCCGATCCCGTGCAGGCGCCGATCCGCGTCGTCAAGATCGGCCGCAACGATCCCTGTCCGTGCGGCTCGGGGTCGAAATACAAGAAGTGCTGCGGGGCAAACTCTCAGGCGTGACGAGCCCGTTCTATTGAAAGGGCCGCTCCGTCGGGAGCGACCCTTTTCCTGCCTATATCCGATGCTCTCGATCAGCTGAGATAGGCGGCATCAGCTGAGATAGGCGGCCTGGTCCGGATTGGTCTGCAGGAGCGCAGCACGGAGCTTTTCCAGCGCGCGCGTTTCGATCTGACGGACGCGTTCCTTCGAGATGCCCAGCTTGGTTCCAAGAGATTCCAATGTCGCCCCATCGTCCTGCAGGCGGCGTTCGCGAATGATCTTCAGCTCGCGATCGCTCAAGACGTCGAGCGCGCTGTTCAACCACGTGACGCGGCGCTGGTCGTCGATCGAGGAGGAGACGATAGCGTCGGGAAGCGGATCCTTCGCGACGAGGAAATCCTGGCGGTCGGCGCTCCCGGATTCGTCCTCGATCAGCGGCGCGTTCAAGGAGGAATCAGGCCCCGACAGGCGGGAATCCATTAATGCAACGTCACTCTCCGAGACCTTGAGAGCCGTCGCGATCTCGCGATACATCGCCGTTCCCGAAAGGCTTTCCGACCCCTGGCTCAGGCGGGCGCGAAGGCGCCGGAGATTGAAGAAGAGCGCCTTCTGCGCCGACGACGTGCCGCCGCGGACGATCGACCAATTCCGAAGGATATAGTCCTGGATCGAGGCACGTATCCACCATGTCGCATAAGTCGAAAAGCGCACCTCGCGCTCCGGCTCGAACCGTGCTGCCGCCTCGAGGAGGCCGACATGGCCTTCCTGGATGAGATCGTTCATCGCGAGCCCGAAATGGCGAAACTTCGAAGCCATCGAAATGACGAGGCGCATGTGGGCGGAAGTGATCTTGTGAAGCGCGTCCTGATCGCGGTTCTCCTTCCACTTCACGGCAAGCTCGTATTCCTCCTCGCGCTGGAGATAAGGAGCGGCCATAGCGGCCCTGATCATGGTGCGGCGTGCGGATTGCGACTTCATCGATCGAACCTTCCGGTGACGAGCTGGCCTGCCGGCGCAAGCAGACCGCGTGCTGACGCGGGCAATGCATCGGTCATGATGCAACGCGGCAGCCGGCGGAACGTTCCTGAAGGGTCAAACTTTTTGGCGGATATAGAGCGCGGCTCCAGATCATCAAGCCCGTGAATGGCCTATCGCATGACCTTTCAGGACCTTAGCAGGCTCCCGTAAAGAGTCAAAGCCGACCGCATGAGCGGCCGGCTTTGATCGATGTCAGTACGATCGTGCCGCCAGGGGCAGCGCATCGGCCGGCTTAGGCGGCCTGAACCTCGACCACGCCCTCTTCGGCGTCCGCCTCGGCGTCGCCGTCCGCATCGTCCTCGACCTTGGCAGTGCGCTTCGGACCCTTGTTGAGGTTCAGCTCGATCAGCTGCACGGCCTCTGTCTCGGAGACCTCGTTCACCGCCGCGAGTTCGCGCGCCATGCGGCCGAGCGCCGCCTCGTAGAGCTGCCGCTCGGAATAGGACTGCTCCGGCTGGCTTTCGGCGCGATAGAGGTCGCGGACGACCTCGGCGATCTGGATGAGATCGCCCGAGTTGATCTTCGCGTCGTATTCCTGCGCCCTGCGGCTCCACATCGTCTTCTTGACGCGCGCGCGGCCTTGCACGACCTTGAGGGCGCGCTCGACGAAATCAGTCTCCGACAGCTTGCGCATGCCGACAGCCTCGGCCTTCGCCACCGGAACCTTTAGGCGCATCTTGTCCTTCTCGAAATCGATGACGAACAATTCGAGCGTCATCCCGGCGACAACCTGTTCTTCGATGGCGACGATCTGCCCAACGCCATGCGCCGGGTAGACGATGCTCTCACCTGTCTTGAAACCTTGACGCTGGGAGGTCTTCTTCTGGAGGGTCATACGCTCTGCAAACTCCCTGTTGTGCCCGGCCGCCGCAGCCGCTAGACACGCTGACGGTGCTTGGCACCGCCGATTTCGACGCGCCCCACGACCGAGCGGAGCAACAGCGGCGGTCACCCGGACGATGTTCCGCGGCGAAGAGGTGCTGCCCATCCGAAGAGGCGCCGCAAATCTCGAGCCGGTAAGGGGAACAACGTCCTTTCGGAACACCTGAGAGCGGAAGGGAAGGCCTGCATTCAGGCTTTTCGCTCGACTGTTGCAGGAATAATACCCTACTGCGCCGCGAAATTCAAGGATTTGCGCGCGTCGAGCGACGTCAACCGCACAGGAGGGCATAGCATCGCTCCAGCACGGTTAATGGCTAGCAGAGGCCGAGGTGGAACGACGACGGGCGTCATCGATTTCCGTACCGTGATCGTTCCTCGCAGAATATAGAATGCAGGCGGACGCCTTTGTCGTCGGTTTAATCGCCCTGGCCGCGCTCGGCGGAAAAGTATTTCTCGAACTTGCCCGTCTCACCATCAAATTTCGCGGCATCGGGGGGAGAGTCTCGCTTGATCGTGATGTTCGGCCAGGCATCGGCGTAATCCGCGTTGATCTTCAGCCACTTGTCGAGACCCGGCTCGGTGTCAGGCTTGATCGCTTCGGCAGGGCATTCGGGCTCACACACGCCGCAGTCGATGCATTCGTCGGGATGAATGACGAGCATGTTGTCGCCTTCGTAGAAGCAGTCCACCGGACAGACCTCGACGCAGTCCATGAACTTACACTTGATACAATTGTCGGTCACGACATAGGTCATAACGGATCCTCGGCTGACGGCTTTAGAGCGCGCCCGGAACTGTGCAGCCAGTCTCGGCTCGCAACGGGGCGGAGGCGCGAGCCGTCTCGCATCGCGGCGGCGACCAGGCCTTTTCTCCGTTGTGGGCGGGACGTAGCGGCTCGGCGAAGTCCACGCAAGGGTAAAGCTTGCCGCGGGAGGGGCCGAAGTGGAAACGCTTTTCCGGCTGCTCAAGGCCTGGCGCTCTTGCCCTCACTCCCCACCTTTCAGCCTGCCGAGCGCGCGACGCTCGCGCTTCGTGGGCGGGCGGTCGCTCGGCGTATAACCCGGCGCGTCGCGCGTCGGAGCATCCGATGCGACTGCGACGGGCGTCGCCTCCACCGGCGGCGTCAGGTCCTCGTAGAGAAGGGCGGCCTCCGAAGCGGGCCCTCGCCGGACTCCCGGCTCGAGCACTTTCAGTAGCTTGACGCCCTGCGGCAGGGACAGCGTCAGAACGTCGCCGGCACGCACGAGCTTGGCGACGCTCGTCGTCTTCTCCCGGTTGACGCGGACGGCACCGGATGCCGTCAGCTTCTGTGCCAGGCTTCGCGATTTCGACACGCGCGCAAAGAACAGCCACTTGTCGATCCGCTGCTCGCCCGTTGCCACGCCGACTTACTTTCCGAGCTTGTCTCGGAGAGCGGCGAGCTTGGCAAAGGGCGAATCGGGATCGACACGGACGGGCTTGGCGGTGTCGAAGCGCCGTGCGCCGGCA
>JACMIV010000064.1 GCA_014380965.1 Rhizobiaceae bacterium
CGGTCCATGAAGCTCTCGCCGGGGTTTGCCGTCACCCGGACCTTGAGCACGTCCGACAGGACGGTTGTGCCGCCGGTGACGGCCGAGCGATCACCGCCGGCCTCGCGGATGACGGGGGCCGACTCGCCGGTGATCGCCGCCTCGTTGACCGAGGCGATGCCGAGGGTGATCTCGCCGTCGCCGGGGATGATGTCGCCGGGCTCGACCAGAACATGGTCGCCGACCCTCAGCTCCAGCGCCGAGACTTCAGTCACCTTCGTGCGGTCGTTCGGGTCCGCCAGCCGTTTGGCCACCGTGTCGGTGCGCGCCTTGCGCAGCGAATCCGCCTGTGCCCGGCCGCGGCCCTCGGCCAGAGCCTCGGCGAAGTTGGCGAAGAGGACCGTGAACCAGAGCCAGGCCATGATCTGCCCGGTGAAGGCGAGAGGATTGCCGGCGATGACGTCGCGCACGAAGAGCACCGTGACGAGCATCGCCACGATCTCGGTGACGAAGATGACGGGGTTCTTCGCCAGGGCTCGCGGGTCGAGCTTCCTGAACGCGTCAAGGGAAGCGCGTCCGATGAGGTCCGGCGAGGCGATGGCGGATGCCGAGGAGGCGGCCATGGGATGTACTCCGAGGGTGATGTCAGGGGCCGGAGCGAGGCTCTCGGCGGGATCTGTCGTGTGGCTCCGGACGGTCGAGGTCGACCGAATTCCTCACCGCTTCGTCATCCCGGGCTTGCCCCGGGATCCATTCCGTCAAGGTCGAACACACTCAGTTCGGTGGACCGGAGGGCACGTCCTGTTCCGGTTTGGCAGCTCTACCGCTTCGGCATGGATCCCGGGTCAAGCCCGGGATGACGACATCATGCGTGAGCGCTCGAGCGGCTACCGCTGGCGTCTCGTTAAGACGCCACGGGCCGTTCGAAGCTCAGAACGTCTTGCCGCCCAGCATCTGCACGTGTTCGGCCAAGGGTCCGAGCGCGAGCGCGGGGAAGAACTGGAGGCCGCCGAGGATGAGGATGATGCCGGCGAGGAGCCCGACGAAGAGCGGGCCGGTGGTCGGGAAGGTGCCGGAGGAGGCGGCGAGCTTGGTCTTCGCCACCAGCGAACCGGCGATCGCCATCATCGGCACGATGTAGGCGAAGCGGCCGAGAAGCATGGCGAGGCCCAGCGTCGTGTTCCACCAGGGCGAGTTCGCCGAGAGGCCGCCGAAGGCCGAACCGTTGTTGCCGGCCGCGGACGTGTAGGCGTAGAGGATTTCCGACAGGCCGTGCGGGCCGGCATTGCCGAGACCCGCGAGTGCCACGGGCAACACCGAGGCGACGGCGGAGAAGCCGAGGATCGCGGTCGGCAGGATGAGGATCGCGAGCACCGCCATCTTCACCTCCTTGGCCTCGATCTTCTTGCCGAGATATTCGGGCGTCCGGCCGACCATGAGGCCCGCGACGAAGACCGCGATGATCGCCATGACGAGGATGCCGTAAAGCCCCGAGCCGACGCCCCCCGGCAGGATCTCGCCGAGTTGGATGAGGAACATCGGCACCATGCCGCCGATCGGCGTGAAGGAGCCGTGCATGGCGTTCACCGCGCCGTCCGAAAGGCCGGTGGTGACGGCGGCGAAGAGGGCGGAGGCGGCAAGGCCGAAGCGGACCTCCTTGCCCTCCATGTTTCCGCCCGTCGGATCGAGGCCGGCAGCGGCAAGGACCGGCGTCCCGGCGCTCTCGGCATAATAGGCGATCGCGACGCCGGCGACGAGGAGCAGCGCCATGGTGGCGACGATCGCGCGGGCCTGTTTCCGGTCGCCGATCATGTGGCCGAAGGCGAAGACGAGCGCGGTCGAGACGAGGAGCATCTGCCAGATCGTCAGGAAGTTCGAAACCGGCGAGGGGTTTTCGTAGGGGTGGGCGGAATTGGCGTTGTAGAAGCCGCCGCCATTGGTGCCGAGCTGCTTGATCGCGATCTGCGAGGCGACGGGGCCGAGGGCCAGCGTCTGCTCGCTCCCCTCCAGCGTCTGCACCGTGGCGGAGGCTTCGAAGGTCTGCGGCGTTCCCATCGCGACCTGGGCAAGGCCGGTCACGATCGCGAGCGGCAGCAGCACGTAGAGGACCGAGCGCGTCATGTCGACGAAGAAGTTGCCGAAGGTCTGCATTCCCGAACGTCCGAAGGCGCGCACCAGGGCCACGGCGAGCGCGATGCCGGTCGCCGCCGACAGGAAGTTCTGCACGGTGAGGCCGGCCATCTGGCTGAAATGGCTCATCGTCGTCTCGCCGCCGTAGGATTGCCAGTTCGTGTTCGTCACGAAGCTGACCGCCGTGTTGAAGGCGAGATGGGGCGTGACGCCTTCAAACCCCTGCGGATTGTAGGGCAGGACGCCCTGAAGGCGCAGGATCGCATAGAGGAGGACGAAGCCGGCGCAGTTGAACGCAAGCATGCCGACGACATAGGCGAGCCAGCCCTGCTCCTTCGCCGGATCGACGCCGGCGACCTTGTAGAACACTGTTTCTACGGGCCGAAGGACGATCGACGCCCATGTCTTCTCGCCCGAGAAGACACGCGCCATGTAGGCGCCGAGCGGGATGGCGCAGACGAGCACCACGGCGAAGAGAAGAAGTATCTGAAGCCAGCCGGTCGCCGTCATCGGAGCGGTCTTTCACGAGGGGAAAACGAAGGGGAAGCGGGCCGGCGCGCTGCAAAGCGCCCGACCCGTTCCAGGCAGAGGCAGGCCGTCAGAACTTTTCCGGCCTGACGAGCGCGAAGACGAGATAGAGGCCGAGGCCGATGGCGACGGAGGCGCCGAGGATGAGGTCCAGCATGGCTCAGGCCTTCGCCGCCCAGCGGGCATAGGCTGCCAGCATGGCGAAGAAGCCGATGCCGGTGAGGAGGTAGACGATGTCCATGGGTAGTCTCCGTGTCGAGAAACCGCTGCGGGTTTCGGATACGCATGGTGATAGACCCTACCCGCATCAAGGCTCGATCCGGGATCGGGCGTCGTGGCATAAGGATCGCGTAAAGAACGGCGTCGCTCCCGTTGCGGCCAAGCGGCGCGGGCACAAAGCCGTCATCGCTGAAACCTCGACGCGTCCGGCGCATTGGGTTTCCACAGGCGCCGTGGCGCGGACTGTCCGGTCGACCGGGCCGCCGCATCGCGCCCGATCTTTCCAAACGACCCGCCCGCCCCAAAAGGAGACGCACCATGCCGATCGACCGCAGGACCCTTCTGACCGTTAGCGCCGCTGCCGCCGCCGCGAGCCTTCTGCCCAAGAGCGCGACCGCCCAGGAAAGCGCCGCCGCAGGCTTCACCCAGCCGCCGCTGCCCTATGCGCAGGACGCACTCGCGCCGACGATCTCGGCGAAGACGGTCGGGCTCCACTACGGCAAGCACCACGCGTCGTACTTCACCGCCCTCAACAAGCTCGCGCCCGGAACACCCTTCGAGGGCGTGTCGCTCGAGGAGGCGATCACCAAGGCGAAGGCGGACGGCAACCAGGCGATCTTCGACAATGCCGGACAGGCCTGGAATCACGTCTTCTACTGGAACCAGTTCGAGGGCGGACCCGCGGCCCCCGAAGGCGCCTTCCTCGAAGCCGTGACGCGCGATTTCGGCGGTGTCGACGAGATGAAGGCCGCGATGGTGGCCGAGGCCGGAAAGGTGTTCGGCACGGGCTGGGTCTGGCTCGTCGAAGGCGACGGCAAGCTCGAAATCCTCGGCCTCCAGGACGCAGGCAACCCGATCGCCGAAGGCAAGAAGCCGCTCGCCGGAATCGACGTCTGGGAGCACGCCTACTATCTCGACTACGAGAACCGGCGCCCGGACCATGTGAAGGCGGTGCTCGACAGCCTCGTCAACTGGCGCTTCGTCGGCGAACAGATGAGCGCCTGATCCGCGGCTTCGGCGAAGATGGTGGAGATCACCGCCTTCGCCGGACTCCAATTCCGCTCGTCTTCGATCATTCCTGGTAAATAACTCTCGCGTTCATGCCTTGTTAATTCTTTCTCACGGCATACACGTTTTTTGCTGGGAGTGTTTTAGACAGAGACGGTAAGTGAGGACTGCGACGGAACCTTCAGTGAGCTGTCCGGTTCACCTTCACGATCGGCGATGACGATTGCGTTATGGCCGCGCGATTTGAAGGAAGTTTCGTCATGACGCATACACCTCCCCCACCGCGCGAAAGCGGCAGCCTGAACGCCATCTGGTTCGTTCTCGGCGGCCTGGTCGTTCTCGCCATCGTCTATTTCGCATTCTTCGCGGGCGGCCCGGCGGCGACGCCGACGACCGGTGCCGGCGGGACGAACAACGTCACGGTCGAGAGCCCTTCGACGCCACCGGTCGAACCCGCAGCGCCCGACGCTCCGGCCGCACCAG
>JACMIV010000004.1 GCA_014380965.1 Rhizobiaceae bacterium
ATCCGCGAGAGCATACTGACGACGATCAGTGGCGACGGCGCCGTCCACATCGCGCCGCTCGGGATCATCGAGGACGGGGATTGCTGGATCGTCGCGCCGTTTCGGCCTTCGACGACGCTCGCCAACCTGGAAGCGAACGGCATCGCCGTCGTCAGCTACATCGACGATGCGCTGATCTTCGCCGGCTGCCTGACAGGGCGCAAGGACTGGCCGCTGGCGCCCGTCGACGGATGCTCCGTGCCGCGGCTGGAGGGCGCGCTGTCGCACGACGTCCTCAGCGTCGAGCGGATCGAGGCGCATGAGCTGCGCCCGCGCTTCGTCTGCCGCGTGACCGGCTCCGGCCATCACCGGCCGTTCGAGGGGATGAATCGCGCGAAGGCGGCCGTTCTGGAAGCCGCGATCCTGGCAAGCCGCCTGCACATGCTGGCGCCGGACAAGATCGAGGCGGAACTCGCCTATCTCACCATCGCCGTCGACAAGACGGCAGGACCGCGGGAACGGCAGGCTTGGGAATGGCTGACGGAGAAGATCGGGACGCATCTCGATCGCGCCAAGTCGGAGCACGGGCTGCAAAAGGCCATGAAGCCGCAGAGCTGACCTATTTCTTGGAGGCGGCGTCCTCTGCGAGGATCGCCAAAGCCGCCGCCGGTGCGGCACGGCCGATGGCGGCCCGAAGGTCCGACCGGCAGTCGACGAGATCGCAGAAGTCGACGACACCGCGATCGAGCCTTGCGGCGAGGCGCTTGACGACGTTCCGGCCGGCGCCGGCGACGACGACGGGAGCATCGTCGGCGATCTCGCCGCGTGACAGTACCGTTAGCGCGGCATCGTGAATGCGCCGGATCTGCGCCTCGGCAAAGCCTTCGGCAAGATGCTCTAAGGCTGCGGGAGTGGCATCCGAGGCGTCGCGGCCGATCATGCGGGCGAGGCGCGCGCGCGAGGCGGCGACCGTCTTCTCCTTCCCGTCGGCGGCGGGATACTGGTCGTCGTCCTCGTCGAGCGCGCCGAGGATGCGCTGCACGTCCGCCATGGTCGCGAAGAACTCGGCCATGATCGGCGTGCGGCGCCCGCCGAACGAGATCTCGTGCGCGACCGCCATGAGGGCGGTGCGGGTGTGGCCCTGATAGACGAGTTCGCCCGACAGAAGCCGGGCGGCGTCGGTCTGGCCATGGGCGAGCACGCGGCCGTTCTTGACCGGGACGATGTCGGTCGTGGTCGACCCCATGTCGACGAAGAGCGCCTCCTCCATCCGGACGGCAGTGAGGGCAGCACTCGCGTGCCAGTTGGCGGATGCGATCTTTTCGGAATGCTCGCCGAGCGTCCAGGCCGAGACGAAGCCGGCCTCGCCCGCATAGAGCCGCATGCCCCCGCCGAGCCGGCCCGACAGGATCTTCGTGAGCTCGCGCACGCCCTCGCTGCGATCGGCGAAGATGTCGGAGAGTTCCCCTGTCATCGTCACGGCGTGGTGCGAAACGTCGCCGACCTTGCCAAGGATCGAATCCAGCGAGGCGTCGAGATGCTCGAGGCCCTTCCAGATCGGCGTCGGCTCCTGCCAGGCCTTGAGGACCTCGCCTTTTTCGGCAAGGACCGCCTTCAGATGCGCGCCCCCGACATCCCATCCGAGCGTTCTCGTCATCGCCTTCGGTTCCCTGGCTCGATCCGGCCGTCTTCGTTTCGACGGGCGGATCATTTCGATCCGATGCCCGAAGAGGGCCGCCCGGCGGCGGCGTTTGGTATAGAGGGACCGCACGCAAAGACCAATATCCCATTCGCCGGCGCGTCGGCCGACCGGGACAGGCGAATGCCGGGGGCGCATGAAGATCATACCGGTTCTCGACATCAAGGGAGGCGTCGTGGTGCGGGGCGTCATGGGCGACCGGGCGAACTACCGGCCCATTGAAACGCCGCTCTCGCCGACCGCCGCTCCGCTCGACGTGGCGAGGGGACTGTCGGGGCTTGCGGACTTCTCCGCGCTCTATCTCGCCGATCTCGACGCGATCGGGGGGAGCGCCCCGGATCTTCGGACCTACGAGGCGCTTGCCGACACCTTTCCGGGGGTGACGTTGTGGATCGATGCCGGCGTGAGGACGGAGCAGGACATCCGCCGTCTTCTCGAACGCCCGGAAGTGGTCGTCGTTGCGGGAAGCGAAACCGTCGACGGCGCCGGCGTCGTCGCACGCGTGCGGACCGAAGCGCGCGTCGTCCTGTCGCTCGACTATCGCGGCGAGGCCTTCGTCGGCTCGAAAGAGATCGAAGACGATCCCGCGCTCTGGCCGCCACGGGTGATCGCGATGACGCTCGCCAAGGTCGGGAGCGGTGCGGGGCCGGACATGGAGCGGCTGGCGACGATCAAGAGAGCGGCAGGCGCAACGGCGGTGTTCGCGGCAGGCGGCGTGCGGGACGAAGACGATCTGATGCGTCTAGAG
>JACMIV010000065.1 GCA_014380965.1 Rhizobiaceae bacterium
ATACCGAGCTTCTTGCCGGAGATGCGGCGCCCGAGCATCCAGGTCGGCGACCAGCCGGGCCAGCCCTCCCCCGAAGTCAGACGCAGGCTGCCCTCGACGAGACGGCGCGGCACCGCGAGGATGAGCGCCATGGTCATGTCGGCGGTGTCCTCGTCGAGGACGTCGGGCGTGTTGGTGACGAAGATGCCCTTCGCGTGCGCCGCCTCCACGTCGATGTTGTCGACGCCGTTGCCGTAGTTCGCGATGAGCTTGAGGCGCGGGCCGGCCTGCGCGATCATCGCGCGGTCGATCCGGTCGGTGACGGTCGGCACGAGGACGTCGACCTCGCGCAGGGCGGCGACCAGCTCCGGCTGGCTCATCGGCCGGTCGGTCGCATTCAGGCGTGTGTCGAACAGCTCGAGCATGCGCGCCTCGACCGGCTCAGGGAGACGGCGGGTGACCACGACGGCCGGCTTCTTCCTCTCCGACATCGCCGCTCTCCCTCACCCGTTCAGGTCATGCCTTCAAGACCTTGTTAACCCCGTCGCGCGATAGTGAGCGATGGTCGCCGGCTCGTCCTTAGCAAGCCGGTCCCTCGAAAACAAAGCATTCCGCCCGAGGACCGCAGCGGCTTTTCCGCCGCGTCGTCGCGCCTTCAAAGCCCGTCACACCGTCCGGAGTGGTTCCCTTGCGCGCGCCTTTTCTTCCTCGTCCTTCCCGCTCCGGCGCAACGCTCCGCCGCGGTCTCCCGGCCATTCTCGTGGCGCTTGCAGCCACGGTTTCCGTCGGCGGCCCGCTGCGGGCCCAGGAAACCGGCTCTGTCGAGCCGGCGGCGCGCAGTGCGAACATCGGCTCCCACTCCAAGCTGCCTCTGCCGCGTTTCGTGTCGCTGAAGTCGGCGCGCGTCAATCTTCGCGTCGGTCCGGGGCGCGACTACGCCGTCTCCTGGCTCTTTCTGAAGCCGGGCCTGCCGATGGAGGTCGTCGCCGAATACGAACTTTGGCGGCGCGTGCGCGATTCGGAGGGTGCGGAGGGCTGGGTCTACCACTCGCTCCTTTCGGGCGAGCGCACGGCCATCGCCGCCCCGTGGCTGAAGGGCAAGACCGCGACGATCGATCTCCACCGCAGCGCGGGCGAAGAGGCGGCCGTCGTCGCGATGATGGAGCCGGGCGTCGTCTCGAGCGTCAAGGAGTGCGGGCTCGGCTGGTGCGAGGTCGAGGTCGCCGGCGCGAAGGGCTACGTCAACCAGCACGAGATCTGGGGCGTCTATCCCGACGAGCGCTTCTGATCGAAGCGTCGAGAGAAGGCTCACCGTCTTCGCGGCGAAGACGCTGCATCCATGGCGCGGGCCTAGGCGTTCCGCTCCTCGTGGCTACCTGCCCGTCTCCATCCACGGACACGGAGACAACCGGCCATGATGCAGTTCTACTATCACCCCTCGCCGAACCCCGCGAAGGTCGCGCTGCTGCTCGAGGAGCTCGGCGCGCCCTACGAGCTGGTGCCCGTCGACACGCGCAAGGGCGAGCAGTTCTCGGCGGACTTCCTGAAGATCAACCCGAACGCCAAGACGCCCGCCCTCGTCGACGGCGAGGCCGTGCTCTTCGATTCCAGCGCGATCCTTCTCTATCTTGCCGAGACGACCGGGCGGTTCCTGCCGGAGAACACGCCGGCACGGCGCGCCGAACTTCTTTCCTGGCTAATGTTCGTGGCGAGCGGCATCGGCCCCTATTCCGGCCAGTCCGTCCATTTCAGCCACATGGCGCCGGAAAAGCTTCCCTACGCCATCAACCGCTACGGATTCGAGGTCGAGCGCCACTACGGCATCGTCGACGAGCGCCTCGGGCAGCAGCGCTACATGGTGGGCGAGACCTACACGATCGCAGACATGGCCGTCTGGGGTTGGGCGCGCCTCCTGCCCTTCGTCTTCGGCGAGGCGGCCTGGACGAGGTTCCCGAACATCAAGCGCCTCGTCGACGAGATCGACGCCCGCCCGGCCGCTCAGAAGGCCATCGCGCTGAAGGAGCGGCACGCGTTCAAGACGGAAATGGACGAAGAGGCCAAGCGCAACATGTTCCCGCAGAACGCAAGGCTTGCCGGCTGAGGCAAGCTGGAAGGCGCGCGGGAGGGGTCACGAAAAAGGCGGGTGCCCATGCTGCCCGCCCTCGTCATCGCATGGGTCAGAACGTTCAGCCCTGAACGGGCGCTTCGGAAACCTTGCGGCGCAGGCGGACCACGACGTCGACGTTGACGATCTCCATGCCTTCCGGAGGCTCGGGAAGCTGGTCGAGCCGGATGCCGCCATGCGGGATGTCGATCATCTCGTTGTCGTCCTCGACGAAGAAATGATGGTGATCCGACGTGTTGGTGTCGAAATAGGTGCGCTGGCCTTCGCCCGTTAGCGGGCGGATGATGCCGACGTCGGTGAACTGATGCAGCGGGTGGTAGACGGTCGCGAGGGACACGGGCTCGCCGGCGCGGTGCGCTTCCTCGTGCAGTTCCTCGGCCGAGAGGTGACGGTCGCCTGATCCGAAGATGAGGTTGCAGAGGGCCACGCGCTGACGCGTCGGCCGAAGTCCCGAAGCGCGGAGACGCTCGAACACGCAGAACGTCTGCATCCTGCCCCGGTTGTCCATCCTGTTCGCCACCATTTCCATTCTTTCGATTTCAGCCTTCATCGTACCGGAAAAACGCCAGCCTGCGCAAGAGATCGTCTCTGGATCGACGGAGCCCCGACCTCGCAGACCGCCATGAGCCGATCCCGGTTCAGGGCGAGCAGCCGGCCTCGAGTTCCGCCAATGCCCGGCCGGAGCCTTCTAGGGAGATGGTGCCGCGGCCCTCCGGCGAAGACAGTTCGGCCTCGTTGCCGGCCTTCATCGCCTCGATCAGCGGGCGGAAGGTTTCGAAGGGAGCCGAGACCGACAGGGACGTGTCGTCGTCCATCTCGTTGACCTCCGCCGTCGTCCGAAACAAAAAGGCCGTTCCATCTATCGAGACGGCAACTGTGTGGAGGACATCCTTGGCGAGGTTGCGGTCGAAGCCGGTGAAGATCAGGGAGAGGTTGTCTCTGCCGTTGCCTTGGCAGGAGAAGTAGAGGACGGCGTAGACCGTCTCGAGGAGCAGACCGGCCTTCTCGGCGGGGCCGCCGCGCTCGGACGCGCTGCTGGACCACGCAAGAGGCTCCTGCGCTGCGGCGGGAGGCGAGGCGAAGGCGGTCATTGCCGTGGTGAGGAGGACTGCGATCATCCGGCGGACATCGGCTTTCATGAGGCGCAGTCCCTTCCAGCTTTGTTCAGCTTCCAAAGCCCATCGCTGCCGCTCAGGCGCTCCAAGGCGCTTTTGTCGCTTCATTGCCGGCACGAGCACGCTACATCCCACTTAAGGTCTACGAAAGCGACGATCCGACCGGGCCATCCTGCCGGGTTTGTCTCCGGGCTCGCCCGTGCTAAGGGCCTCGCCGAAATGGCGGAAGCTGCGCCGGACGGATATGGAAGACCATGGCAACTGGCAAGACGAACTATACGTATGACGAGCTGATCGCCTGCGGCCACGCGCAGCTGTTCGGCCCGGGCAACGCGCAATTGCCGCTGCCGCCGATGCTGATGTTCGACCGCATCACCGAGGTGACGACGGATGGCGGCGAGTACGGCAAAGGCTCGATCAGAGCCGCTTTCGACGTCGATCCCGATCTCTGGTTCTTCCAGTGCCATTTCGAGGGCGATCCGGTGATGCCGGGCTGCCTCGGCCTCGACGCGCTCTGGCAGCTCACGGGCTTCTATCTCGGCTGGCTCGGCGAGGAGGGCCGCGGACGAGCGCTCGGCGTCGGCGAGGTGAAGTTCTCCGGCCAGGTGACGCCGAAGGTCAAGCTCGTCGAGTACGGCGTCGATTTCCGAAGGGTCATGCGCTCGCGGCTGAAGCTCGGCATCGCGGAGGGTTGGATGAAGGCGGACGGCGAGATCATCTACAAGGCCAGCGACCTGCGCGTCGGCTTGTTCAAGGACGACGACGCGGCGGCCCCATCAGCCTGACCCCAAGAGAGGCCTGCACGCGACGACGGCGCTCGTCGTCCAAGCGTCAGCGGACAAGCGAAGCCGGGCAAGGCGAAGCAGACCCATCATCTGGAGGAATTTTTCATGAAGCGGGTCGTCGTGACCGGAATGGGCATCGTGTCCTCGATCGGCAACGATCTGGACGAAGTGTCGGCCTCGCTGCGTCAAGCGAAGTCCGGCATCTCGTTCTCGGAGGATTTCGCCGAGAACGGCTTCAAGTGCCGCGTCTGGGGCAAGCCGAACATCGATACCGCCCCGCTCGTGGATCGACGCGCCATGCGTTTCCTGTCCCAGGGCGGGGCGTGGAACCATATCGCCATGAAGCAGGCGATCGAAGATTCGGGTCTCGACGAGGCCGACATCTCGAACAATCCGCGCACCGGCATCATCATGGGCTCGGGCGGGCCCTCGACGCGTACGCTGATCGAGGCGGCCGACATCACGCGCAAGAACAACAGCCCGAAGCGCATCGGCCCCTTCGCGGTGCCGAAGGCGATGTCGTCCACGGCCTCGGCGACGCTCGCCACCTGGTTCAAGATCCACGGGGTCAACTATTCGATCTCCTCGGCCTGCTCCACCTCAGCGCATTGCATCGGCAATGCGGCCGAGATGATCCAGTGGGGCAAGCAGGACGTGATGTTCGCCGGCGGCCACGAAGATCTCGACTGGACGATGTCGAACCTCTTCGATGCGATGGGCGCGATGTCGTCCGACTTCAACGACGACCCTTCCGTCGCCTCCAGAGCCTACGACGCCAAGCGCGACGGCTTCGTCATCGCGGGCGGGGCCGGGGTCGTCGTGCTCGAGGAGTACGAACGGGCGAAGGCCCGGGGCGCACGCATCTATGCCGAGTTGGTCGGCTACGGCGCGACATCCGACGGCTACGACATGGTCGCTCCCTCCGGCGAGGGCGCGGCGCGCTGCATGCGCCAGGCCCTCGCCACCGTGAAGGGCCGCGTCGACTACGTGAACACGCACGGCACCTCGACGCCGGTCGGCGACTCCAAGGAGATCGGCGCGATTCGAGAGGTCTTCGGCTCGGACATCCCGCACATCCAGTCGACCAAGTCGCTGACCGGCCATTCGCTGGGCGCTGCCGGCGCGCAGGAGGCGATCTATTCGCTTTTGATGATGCGGGACGGCTTCATCGGCGAGAGCGCCCACATCACCGAACTCGATCCGGAGTTCGAGGGCGTGCCGATCGTGCGCAAACGCATAGACGACGCCAAGGTCGACGTCGCCTTGTCGAACTCCTTCGGCTTCGGCGGCACCAACGCGACGCTCGTCTTCCAGCGCCTCGCCGACGACTGACCTCCCGTTGTGTTCGGACGATGTGACGCCCGGATACACGACGTGTCACATAAGGTTTGGACGACGTGCTAGTCGCAGCGGCAGGGCGGCGTCGTCCTGAATGATCAAGGGGAACCGTCCGATGGGCGATCTGATGAAGGGCAAGCGCGGGCTCGTGATGGGCGTCGCGAACCACAACTCCATCGCCTGGGGTGCGGCCAAGGCTCTGGCGGCGCAGGGAGCGGAGGTGGCGCTCACCTATCAGGGCGACGCCTTCGGCAAACGCGTGAAGCCGCTCGCGGAGGAGATCGGCTCCAAGATCCTCGTCGACTGCGACGTGGAGGACCTTGCCTCAGTCGATCGGGTCTTCGAGCGGCTCTCGGCCGAGTGGGGCCAGATCGACTTCCTCGTCCACGCCCTCGCCTTCTCCGACAAGACCGAGCTGAAAGGCCTTTACGCCGACACGTCTCGGGACAACTTCACCCGCACGATGCAGATCTCGTGCTTCTCCTTCACTGAGATCGTGCGCCGGGCGACGGACATCATGGGCCCCGGCGGCTCGGCTTTGACGCTGACCTATGGCGGGGCGACGCGCGTCATGCCCAACTACAATGTCATGGGCGTCGCCAAGGCCGCGCTCGAAGCGTCCGTCCGCTATCTTGCCGCCGACTACGGCCCGCGCAACATCCGCGTCAACGCCGTCTCGGCCGGTCCCGTGCGCACCTTGGCGGGAGCCGGTGTATCGGACGCGCGGCTGATGTTCTCCTACCAGCGCAAGAACTCGCCGCTGCGCCGGAACGTCACGATCGACGAGGTGGGCGGCGCGATCCTCTACCTTCTCTCGGACCTCTCGGCCGGCGTCACCGGCGAAATCCACTATGTCGACTCCGGCTACAACATCATGTCGATGCCCGCCCTCGACGAGTTGAAGGCGCAGGAGCGCCGTGCGGTCATCGCGGATGGCACGGCCGTCGCGGAAGCGGCGAAGTAGTCGGACTCGGGTCAGACCCATCCCCTTCTCCTGCGAGCGGGAGAAAAGGGAGCCGCACTCGGTTTCAACCCAGATGCGATCCGTCGATCGGCCTTGCCGCGCGCCGCGCCTTGCGTCGTCGCCGCATTCCAGCCGCTCCCGACACCCCCGCGCCCAACGCCCAACCGCCAGCAAATCCCGCGACCGTCAGGAACAATCCGTCAGCCGTCACGGGAATCGCCGGCCGGAAATCGTCGACGGTGCGCGCGATCATCGGCCAGTCCGGGTCGGCAAGGGCCGCGAACGACCGCAGCACCGGCACTTCGGCCCGAAGCGCGTCGTAACGCCGCGAAACGTCCCTTTCGCGCGCGATCGTCGCTGCCGCATCATCGCCTTGACGCGCGACGAAACCGTCTGCCGAACTCTTGAGCCGCTCCACCGCAACATCGCGCGGCAGTCCCTCGCGCGCCGCGCTCGCATCGAAACGAGCGACGACAGCGGCAAGTTCGTTCGCCGCTCCGCCGAGCCGCTGCACGTACTGCTGCGTGAATTCAGATGATTGGCTAAATATTAAGCCGGCAAAGAGCGATGTGGAGACGCGGACGAAGAGACCGCTCATCGCCGTAGGTCAGCGAATGAGACGCCTGCGACTGCTCCCCCAAATGCAGCCGATCCCCCGCCGAAATCCGCCGCGTGGCACCTGCGCCCGACATGTTCCACGCCGTCACCCCTTGCCCGCCACCTAACGGGAAAGCCCTGGCATCTCATAATGTCTCGACTTTGTCCGAATGCACGATCTCGACCCTGGCGGAGACGACATAGGGGGCTCGCGCCGCCCGCCACGCCACGAGATGCGGCGCGGAGAAATGCGCCTGTAGCGCTTCCCGGCTCTCCCATACCTCCACGAAGGTCAGCCGCGTCTCGTCGAGCACGTCGACCAGGAGGTCATATCGTAGGCAGCCGTCTTCATCGCGGGTTCCGAAGAGGCAGGGAGTGGCCGCGGCGACGACGGCGTCACGGCTGCCGGGGCGGATTTCGAGTGTGGCGATGACGTAGATCATAGCGATGGTCCCTCCCAAGCATCGACCCTTCTGAACCTTGCCAATGCCCCGGCATTTGGACGATACGGCCCGCCTGAGTCGAGTGCCTCAACGGTGTTGAGATATCGCAGATGTCGCTCGACCAAGCTGCTTGGCCCCAGTGTCACGGTGAAGACTGTTGTATCCGAGCGACGCGTGTGTCCTATCCACCCGATTGGGCGCAGGATCGTCCTATCGCTTGCGCAAGCTTTCGAAGATGGCACGGGCGGACGAGTCCGCTTGCCTCGCTGTTCTGTCAAAACTGATTTCTCGAGTGCGAAATCGATAGACCAATCCCAATTCGGCGGTGAGCGGGTAGCCGACGGAGCAGTAGAGGTCCGCAAGGTCATCGACTTGGCTCATCCGATAGCAGCGGGCGAGATATCCAGGCACGTCGGCGCGCGTAAAGAAGATGTTATGGGCTCCGACGTAAGTCAGTAGACCGTCTCCAGCTCGTTGAGGGGTGATCGCGGCCATTTCCGACCGTTCCCAGTCTGTGATCTCCGCCGACATCGCAAGCAGCACGCGCGCGTCGAAACGACCGAGCACGTAGACGTTTACGGCTTCGAGATACTTCGCCCCGTCGGAGGTATCCGACTCGCGACAGAGCGCTTGCCACCATGCGAACGGCCGTCGCTGCGAACAGACCGCCTCGTTCCGGCCTGCGGGTCCGCGCGGGACTCGCCCGCCGACATCGATGCTGATCCGAGTTATGGATGGTACGCCTGCGGAGGCAGAACTGCAGAACTCCCGAGCATGCTGGTTGATCCGGAAAACGAATGTCGGGTCGTAACCCTGACCGAGGCTGACGTCGATGGCAGGAGCCAAGGGGATCGCCAGCGACACGTCGGCGATCATCGCATCGTGGAGACGCGCGGTACATTCGGGCGATGGCGGAGCAAGGCGCGCTTCTTGAGCTTTGTTCTGCCAGAAGGCCAATGCCAGGAAAAGCGCCGGCACGGCGACGAAAACTAGTGGTAGGACCAGCAGCGGGTGGCTGAGTCGCCATCTGCGGGCCCGCCCGAGAAGAGTGGCCGCCCGCGCGAGCCCCCCTGCGAAAAGTCCCAGAGACGCAAAGCCCACCATAGGCAGCGCAACGATGACAGCAGGGCTGTCCATCGATCCGACGTCGCCGAAAGCCCATCCGCTGAGCGCGACAGCGCCGAGCGATCCGGCGATCAGGGAGCGCCATCCCGGTAGCAAGGCAAGAAGGGAGAAGCCGATAGAATAAGGGATCACAACGAACTGAAACATCATCATTTCAACGCCGAATCGCAAACATCCTGCCCCCTTGATGCAGCGCGCCAAGCCAAGCTTCTGAGAGCGTCGAAACATCGCGCATCGCGGAAGATGCGTCGGCGTTCAACGGCTATCGAAACGCCGCCCGCAAGGTCGTCAAAAAAAGAAAAGGCGCGCCCCTTCCGGAACGCGCCTTCGCCTATCGTTGAACCCCGAACCGCGAAGCTTACGCCGCCTCTTCACTGCCCTTGAGCTCTTCGCCGGTCGCCTGATCGACGACCTTCATCGAAAGGCGGGTCTTGCCGCGCTCGTCGAAGCCCATGAGCTTGACCCAGACCTTCTGGCCGTCCTTGACGACGTCCTTGGTGTTGGCGACGCGCTCGGCGGCGAGTTGGCTGATGTGCACCAACCCGTCGCGCGAACCGAAGAAGTTCACGAAGGCGCCGAACTCGACGCATTTGACGACCGTGCCTTCGTAGATCGCGCCGACTTCCGGCTCGGCCACAATCGAGTGAATCCACTTCTTGGCGGCCTCGATCTCCTTGGCGGAGGAGGAGGCGATCTTCACCGTGCCGTCGTCCTCGATGTTGATCTTGGCGCCAGTCTTCTCGACGATCTCGCGGATGACCTTGCCGCCCGAGCCGATAACGTCGCGAATCTTGTCGGTCGGCACCATCATGACCTCGATCCGCGGGGCGAACTCGCCGAGTTCCGCGCGGTTGGTCGAGAGCGCCTTCGCCATCTCGTGAAGGATCGTGAGACGGCCGCCCTTCGCCTGATCGAGGGCGATCTTCATGATGTCCTCGGTGATGCCCTGGATCTTGATGTCCATCTGCAGCGAGGTGATGCCGGCTTCGGTGCCCGCGACCTTGAAGTCCATGTCGCCGAGATGGTCCTCGTCGCCGAGGATGTCGGA
>JACMIV010000066.1 GCA_014380965.1 Rhizobiaceae bacterium
TGCCGCCGCCGATCACTATGCGCGCCACCATCGTCTTGGCGCAGGCCGGCTCGTCGGCCTCGCGGTCACGCGCGACGGCTATGCCTGCCCCGCCGGCCCGATCGAGGTGGTCGAGGCCGGCCATCCCCTGCCCAATGCTGCCGGGCTCGAGGCGACGCGGCGAATACTGGAACTCGCCGAAGGCGCAGGCCCGGACGACCTCGTGCTCGCGCTCATCTCGGGCGGCGGCTCGGCCAACTGGCTCCTGCCGCGCGGCGACATAACGCTTGCCGACAAGCAGGCCGTGACGCGCGCGCTCCTGAAAAGCGGCGCCGGCATCACCGAGATCAACTGCATTCGCAAGCACCTGTCCCGGATCAAGGGCGGACGTCTCGCGGCCGCCTGTCGCCCGGCGCGGCTCGTGACGCTCGCGATTTCCGACGTTCCCGGCGACGATCCGAGCGTCATCGCCTCCGGTCCGACAGTGCCCGATCCGACGACGCTCGAGGATGCACGCGAGATCGTCCGCCGCCGGGGGATCGTCCTGCCCGCCTCCTGCCGCGCCGTGCTGGACGATCCCGAGAGCGAAACGCCGAAGGCCGGCGATCCCGCCTTTGCCGGAAACTCCTACACCATCGTTTCGACACCCGAATCGGCAATGCGCGTCGGCGAAGCGAAGGCTCGCGCGCTCGGTTATCGTCCGATCCTACTGTCGACCGACATCGAAGGCGAGGCGCGCGACGTCGCCGCGGCCCACGCAGCGCTCGCCGTCGAAGCCAAAGCGCGCGGCGAGAAGCTTGCCATCCTTTCCGGCGGCGAGTTGACGGTGACCATCCGCGGCGCGGGCCGCGGCGGGCCCAACCAGGAATACGCTCTGGCGCTGGCTCTCGCGCTGAAGGGCGAAGGTGGCATCTTCGCCCTCAGCGCCGACACCGATGGGACCGACGGCGGCACCGGTCTTGCCACCGATCCCGCCGGCGCGTTCGTCGGGCCATCGACGTTGGACACCGCCAAGGTTAAGCGGATCGACGCAGAGGCAGCCCTCGCCGCAAACGACTCCACGGGTTTCTTCGAGGCGATCGGCGGGATCTATCGACCGGGGCCTACTTTTACCAACGTCAACGACTGCCGCATCCTTCTTGTCGAGCCCGATGCGGCTTGACGAACGGATCGATGGGACCGACGGCTCGCAACGAACATTCTTGACGGGAGACGCACCATGAAACGAAGCCGCGTAAACGACATCCTGCGCGAAGGCGACGCCTTCATCCGCTCCTTCGGCTACGTCATGCCGCCCTTCGCATATCTCTCACCGAGCGAGATGAAGGCGCGGGTCGGAGAGCTGGCGCAACTGAAGGAACGCCGTCTCGGCTGGGATGTCACCGACTACGGCAAAGGCGACTTCGACGGGCTCGGCCTCTTTCTCTTCACCGTCCGCAACGGCGACAATGCCGATCTCGCCTCCGGGCAAGGCATGCTCTACGCCGAAAAGATCATGATCTCGCGAAAGGATCAGATCTCGCCCATGCACCGCCACGACATCAAGGCCGAGGACATCATCAACCGCGGCGGCGGGACGCTGACGCTCGAGCTCTTCACCCGTGCCCCTGACGGCGGCATCGACGAGCGCGCCGACGTCGAGGTCTTCTGCGACGGCATCGCACGGCGGCTTCCAGCCGGCGACAAGCTCCGTCTCGCCCCCGGCGAAAGCGTCACCCTGATGCCGCACCACTGGCACGCCTTTTGGGGCGAGGGCGCCGACGTCCTCATCGGCGAAGTCTCGACCGTCAACGACGACATCACCGACAACATCTTCCGCGAACCGATCGGGCGTTTCTCGACGATCGAAGAAGACGAGGAGCCGGTGCACCTGCTGGTTTCCGACTACGACAAGTGGCTTATGCCGTGAGGCTCGGCGCCATTCTTTTCTCCGCAGGGGAGAGGCGTTTGGACCTGACGCATTGTTCATAAGCCAAGCGAAACTGTGGATGACGGGGCTCGGCCCACTCCGGGCAGCCGGCCCTTCCTGCTAGAGACAAGGCCCTCGCGCCCGATCTTCCAATACGAAGGAACCGCCGCCCCATGAAAGTCGCCGTCGATCTCGGGATCACCGCAACCGGCGAGCCCGCGGAGATGGACCTCGAGGAGCTCCTCTCGACGCGGCTTCTCGTCCAGGGCAATTCCGGCTCGGGCAAATCGCATCTCCTGCGCCGCCTGCTCGAACAAAGCGCCGAGTGGGTGCAGCAGGCGATCATCGACCCCGAAGGCGACTTCGTTTCCTTTGCGGAAGCGTTTGGTCACGTCGTCGTCGATGCCGACCGGACGCCTGCCGAACTTCAGCGCATCGCCGCGCGCATCCGCGAGCATCGCGCCTCGGTCGTCCTCAATCTCGAGGGCCTCGACACCGAGGTGCAGATGCACTGCGCGGCCGCCTTCCTCAACGGGCTCTTCGAGGTCGACCACAGCCTCTGGTATCC
This sequence comes from Rhizobiaceae bacterium, assembly GCA_014380965.1. GTDB lineage: Bacteria > Pseudomonadota > Alphaproteobacteria > Rhizobiales > Rhizobiaceae > Plantimonas. Next base: position 2,457 of record JACMIV010000066.1, read on the forward strand.
GATGCTGATCGCCGTCGACGAGGCGCAGCTTTTCGCGCCCGCCATCGCCGGCGAGGTGTCCGACGAGGCGCGGAAGGCATCGCTCGGCGCCATGACGAACCTCATGTGCCGCGGCCGCAAGCGCGGCCTTGCGGGCATCGTCGCGACGCAGCGTCTGGCCAAGCTTGCCAAGAACGTCGCGGCCGAGGCCTCGAACTTCCTGATGGGCCGCACCTTCCTCGATATCGACATGGCGCGCGCAGCCGATCTCCTCGGCATGGAGCGGCGTCAGGCAGAGCGGTTCCGCGACCTTGAGCCCGGACATTTCGTGGCACTCGGGCCGGCTCTGTCGCGCCGCCCGGTCCCGATCCGGATCGGTTCGGTCGAGACGGCCGGGCGGACGGGCCGGCCGACGCTGATGGCAAGGCCGGAGATGGCGCCGGAGGCGATGGCAGACCTCATCTTCTCGTCCCCCGAACAAGGCGCGCCGATGCCTATGCCGCGGTCCGCTTCTCGCGTTCCGGTCTCGACCCGCGACCTCCTCGACCGCGTCTCCTCGCCGGCGAAGGCGACCGAGCCTGAGAGCGCGGATCCCCGCACGGCGGAGGCGCGCCGGGCGATCGTCGAGGACATCTTTGCAGAAATGCTCGCCGATCCCGAGGCCGCGTTTCGCCCGGTGCCCATTCTCTATCAGGACTTCCTCGTCCATTGCCGCTTGAAGCGCCTGAAAGGCGCCGACACCGACATGCCGGCCTTCCGCCGCCGCCTGTCGCTCGCCCGCGCCGGCGTCTCCGAAGCGCTCGAAGACGGGGAATGGGGCACCGTCATCGCTAGGTCGGAGGCGCTGCCCGAGGAGATGCAGGGCGTCTATCTGATGCTTGCCCGCGCCGCCCGCGACGGCGCGGAATGCCCGAGCGACAAGGCACTCGCCAAGGCCTACGGCAGCCACTCGCCCTCGCGCGGCCGCTTCCTTCTCGGCTTCATGGAGACGCGCGGCTTCATCACGGCGGAGGCAGACTTCCGCGGCAACCGCGTCGTCACCATCGCCGGCACCGATTGGCGCGCGTCGCAGAAGGGACACGCGCCGAAGGCCGTGGATGCGCTCGACGAGGCGCGGCAGAGAAGGGCGGCGCGGCTTTCGGGGAGTTGAGGGCGGCGATCAGGGGATGTCTTCGCGGGTCCCCTCGCGGGCGCCATGAACGACCGCCAGGGTTTCGACCCGTCTTTCCGCCCGGTAGACGACGGCATATGTCGTCCTCTAAATGAAGAACTCCCGGGTACCTCCGGCGCGTCCGAGACGGCCTGAATTCGAGTCTCTCGACAGAAGTCGCTCGGCGCGATCGACGATCCTCGATGCAGCCGGTATGCCGCGGCCGGGCTCTATGAAGCTTTGGATTTCCTCGAGATCAGACAGCGCAGGGACTGTCCAGACGATATCCATCAGGGTCCGCGATACTTGTTCGCCACCTGATCGATGTCGGCTTTCCTAGCGAATTCGCCGCGATCTGCGGCTTCGATGCCAGCTGCGACCGTGTCCAGAAATCGCTCCGGCCACTCCAGGAAATGGCTATGCTCCAGCGCATCGGAGATCACTTCCGCAGGGGTCAATCCCGAGCGTCGGGCGACGGCCTCCATTCGGGCCTTGAGATCGGCCGAGAGTGACTGTTCTGATCTCATGGCCAATGATGCCAAGGGGCAACCGATCCTTTTCAAGCCGGTCGGAGACGACATTGGTCGTCTTCACCCGGAGCCTCACACATTGATCCCTAAGAGCCTCAGACTCCCCAGCACCAGCCCGTCATCCACCGCGAGCGTCACCGCGACCTCGGCGAACACCGCCAGAGCGAGCGTCGCCGGGAGCGGCAGCCGAGCGGCAATAGAGAAGCCGAGGAGGACGAAGAGCGTGTCGCCGGTGGCGTTGAGGATGGTGTCGCCGAAATAGTCCGGCGCGTTGGGCGAATCGGAAAAGAGGCCGATCAGGAAGGGCGTGTTCTCCATTCCCTCCCAGAGCGCGCTGCCGAGGAGAGCGGCGAGGAGCTTTTCGCTCGTCTTCCAAATCGGTCGCAGGAGGGTGACGAAGGCGTAGAGTCCGGCTCCGAACACGGCATGAAGGAGCGAGTACCAGTCTGAGAACTGCTGCGAGTTCTCGGCCTGCGTCAGCGGTCCCTGCCAGAACGAGACGATGCCGCAGGGGCAGATCAGGGGACGGCCCATGAAGACGAGCCCGGCGATCATCGTCAGGAAGATGCCAAGGCCGATGAGGCCTTGCGAGGAGCGGCTGGCGCGGAACGGACGGTCGTCGCCCTCTGGCGCGGGGAGTGGCGTCGGCTGGAGCCTTTCGGTCACGAAGAGAATATTTCCAAGGTCGGCCATCCGTTCGACGTCGAGGCACTGACGCGTCTCGTCCGTGTGTGTAAGGAGAGGGGAGTCTGTCGCCTCGCAGCCCGCGATCAAGGCGTGCCAGGAACCGATGGCCCATTTCGCGCTGATCTGCCCCCCCTTTTACAGTCACATCAAGGTGTTCGAGGCTCTGGCGGCAACGTTGAGAAAGCGTGGCCATGACGCGACCTTCGTGCTTAACGCCGGCGGCGAGGTGATGCTGTCAAGGGGGGAGCGTCGCTGGCGCACGGTGTCCCCTGGAAGTGCCGGCGATCTCGGGTTCATTTTGCGCCGGGCAGCGCGCCCAAATGGGCCTTTGGGAATTCTGCAGACCGTCGCCGATACGGCGCGCCTGAGCGACGCGCTGTGCCGCGGCGCCCCGGCAATCCTGCGCGAGATCGGGGCGAACGCCGTGATCGGCGATCAGATGGAGCCTGCCGCGAGCCTCGTCGCCGCCCATCTCGGTCTGCCCCTTGTTTCGCTCGCCTGTGCCCTGCCGATCAGCACGACGCCCGATATCCCGCCGCCGTACCTCAGCTGGCGCTACCGCGCGGGGGCGCTAGGGCGCTGGCGAAATCACGGCGGCGAGACGATCGCGGCTCTGCTCCTCTTGCGGCAACGCCGGGCGATCGAAGCCTGGTCGAAACGCTTTGGTCTGCCGAAACGCTCGACGCTGGACGCGTGCCTCTCCCCGCTGCTCCAGATTTCGCAGACCGTCGAGAGCTTTGATTTTCCGCGGGCGGCTCGCGCAGGATTTAATGCCGTCGGCCCCATCCGCAGCCGCGCCTCTGCGGACGAACCCTTGCCATTTCCGATCGATCCGGAAAGGCCCTTCGTCTTCGCCTCCTTCGGCACGCTTCAAGGCCACAGGCTCGGCCTCTTCCGGACGATCGCAAAGGCTTGTCGGCGGCTCGACGTGCAACTTCTCGTCGCCCATTGCGGGGCCTTGACGGAGGCCGAAGCCGCCTCGATAAACGCGAACCACGTCGCGTCCTTCGTCCCGCAGGCGGCTGTCCTTGCAAAGGCCGACATTTGCATCACCCATGCCGGCCTCAACACCGTGCTCGACGCGCTGGAAGCCGGCGTGCCGCTTCTTGCCATCCCCATCGCCTTCGACCAGCCCGGCGTTGCGGCTCGAATCGTCCACCACAGGGTGGGCCTGTCCCGATCCCGCGTCCTATTGTCGTCGGCGAAAGTCGAGGCTTCCCTTGCGGCTTTGCTTGACGCATCCACCTATCGGGACAACGCTCGCCGCATCGGGCAGGACATTGCGGCATCCGGAGGCGCCGAACGCGCAACCCAGCTCATCGAGGACGCCATGACGGGGAAGAGGGAGACGGCTGCATGAGCGCGATCAGGTTGCCCGAAAGCGTGGAAGGCCGTTACGATGTCATCTTCGTCGGCGGCGGGCTCGCCAACGGCCTGATCGCCTATCGCCTCAAGACCGTGCGCTCCTCGCTTCGCCTCCTCGTCGTCGAGGCGGGGGACAAGCTCGGGGGAAACCACACCTGGTCGTTCCACAAGGGAGATCTGACGGCCGCTCAGCATCGATGGCTCGCACCTTTCGTCGTCCACCGCTGGCAGGGCTACGAGGCTCGTTTTCCAGAGCGCACCCGCTCGGTCGCCACGGGCTACATGAGCGTCACGTCCGAGCGTTTCGCGGGGCTCCTCGGAGACCGGTTGGGGGTCGACGTCTGGACAGGGACGGCGGTCGCGACCTTCGATGCGACCTCCGTGGTACTCGCTGACGGCCGAAGGATCGAGGCAGGTTGCGTGATCGACGGGCGGGGGCCGAGCCCCAGCCCCCATCTCACCCTCGGTTTCCAGAAGTTCCTCGGCCAGGAGCTCGAACTCACCGAGCCGCACGGGCTGGAAAGCCCCGTCATCATGGATGCGACCGTGCCGCAGAGCGACGGCTACCGCTTTGTCTACGTCCTGCCCTTCGGGCCGAAGACCGTCCTCGTCGAGGACACTTATTATGCCGACGGGCCGGCGCTCGATCCCGCACGGCTGCGAGCGGAAATTGCGACCTATGTGGCGCGCCGCGGCTGGACGGTGGCGCGGGTGCTGCGCGAGGAGGACGGCGTCCTGCCGATCGCGCTCGGCGGCAACATCAAGCGTTTCTGGGCCGCCCGAGACGGTCTTCCGGCCTCCGGGCTCGCGGCGGCGCTGTTTCATCCGACGACCGGCTATTCGCTGCCCGACGCCGTCCGCCTCGCCGAGCGGATCGCCTCACTGGAAGACCTTTCCGCGCCGTCCGTCTTTAAGGCTGCGCGCGGGCACTCGATGGCCATCTGGAAGGCGCGGTCCTATTTTCGAATGCTGAACCGGCTGCTGTTCCTCGCCGGCGCGCCCGAAGAGCGCTACCGGATACTCCAACACTTCTATCGCTTGCCGGACGCGCTGGTCGCCAGATTCTACGCGGGCGAATTGAGTTGGGCCGACCGGCTCCGCATTCTGACGGGCAAGCCCCCGGTTTCGCTGCCGAGCGCGCTTCGGGTGCTCGCCGCGCCCTCTCATTCTATGAAGACAGTCCCGTCGCTGAAGGACCATCTCTGATGCTCGACGTCGTCGATCGAACCAATACGAAGACCGCCGTCGTCGTGGGCTCCGGTTTCGGGGGCCTCGCGTTGGCGATCCGGCTCCAGTCCGCGGGGATCGCCACGATCCTCCTGGAGAAGCGCGACAAGCCGGGCGGCCGCGCCTACGTCTACGAGGATGAGGGCTTCACCTTCGACGCCGGCCCGACGGTCATCACCGACCCGTCTTCGCTCGAGGAGCTGTTCGAGATCTCGGGCCGCAAGCTTTCGGACTATGTCGAGCTTCTGCCCGTCAGTCCTTTCTACCGCCTCTGCTGGGAGGACGGATACACCTTCGACTACGTCAACGACCAGGCGGAGCTCGACCGTCAGATCGGCGCGAAGAACCCTGCGGACTTGGACGGCTACCGCCGGTTCCTCGCCTATTCGAGGGACGTTTTCGAGGAGGGCTACATCAAGCTCGGCACGGTGCCGTTCCTCAACTTCAAGGACATGGTGAAGGCCGGCCCGCAACTTGCCCGCCTCCAGGCCTGGAAGAGCGTCTACGCCAAGGTCGCTGGCTTCATCGAGGACGAACAGCTCCGGCAGGCCTTCTCCTTCCATTCCCTGCTCGTCGGCGGAAACCCCTTCGCCACCTCGTCGATCTACGCTCTCATCCACGCGTTGGAACGAAAATGGGGCGTGTGGTTTCCGCGCGGCGGCACGGGCGCGTTGGTCAAGGGCATGGTGAAGCTCTTCGAGGATTGCGGCGGCACGCTGCTGCTGGACGCGGAGGTCGGGCGGATCGTCGTCGAAGGCTCCCGCGCCAAGGCTGTCGTCCTGAAGGACGGCCGGTGTTTTGACGCCGATCTGGTCGCGTCGAATGCCGATGTCGTCCACACCTACGACACGCTGCTGGCCGGCACTCCGCGAGGCAAGGCGGCGGCCACGAGCCTTAAGCGCAAGAAGTTCTCGATGTCGCTCTTCGTCATCTATTTCGGCCTCAAGCGACACCGCCCGGACATTCAGCATCACACGGTCTGCTTCGGTGCCCGATATCGCGAGCTGATCTCCGAAATCTTCAAGGGCGCGGTGCTGCCTGACGATTTCTCGCTCTATCTCCACAACCCGTGCGCCACCGATCCTTCGCTCGCGCCGCCGGGGGCGGGGAGCTTCTACGTGCTGTCGCCCGTGCCCCATCTTGGCAACGCCGACATCGACTGGGCCGTGGAAGGGCCGCGCTATCGCGACAAGATCCTCGATTACCTAGAGGAGCGCTACATTCCCGGCCTCAAGGCCGATCTCGTCACGAGCCGCATCTTCACGCCTTTCGACTTCCGGGACGAGTTGAACGCGCATGTCGGCTCGGCCTTCTCGCTCGACCCGGTGCTGACGCAAAGCGCATGGTTCCGGCCGCACAATCGCGACGACGCGATCGAGAATCTCTACATCGTCGGCGCAGGCACCCATCCCGGCGCGGGACTTCCGGGCGTCGTCGGCTCGGCCAAGGCAACGGCCGGCCTCATGATCGCGGATGCCGCACTTGCTTGAACGGACGGTCACGACATCGGCTGACGAGGCCGCAATCGCCGCGATGGCGGAGACATCGATCGCGCGCGGCTCGCAGAGCTTTGCCGCGGCGGCTCGCTTGTTCGATCCCGAGACGCGGCGCAGCGCCATGATGCTTTACGCGTGGTGCCGGCATTGCGACGACGTGATCGACGAGCAGGACCTCGGCCACCGACCGGCGGGGGGAGCGAAGGGTCGCTGGACCGCGCTGACGCCCGCGGCCCGCATCGCCGCTCTGGAGGATCAGACCCGGCGTGCCTTCGCGGGCGAGCCGATGGAAGACGGCAACTTCCGCGCGTTGCAGCTCGTCGTGCGGCGCCACGACCTGCCGCTGCGCCTCGCGCTTGATCACCTCGACGGCTTCCGCATGGATGCGGACGGTCGCCGTTACGAGACCATCGAGGAGGTTCTCGACTATTGCCATCATGTGGCAGGCGTCGTCGGCGTCATGATGGCGGCGATCATGGGCGCGAAGGGCGAGGATACGCTTCGCCGCGCCGCCGACCTCGGCCTCGCCTTCCAGCTCACCAATATCGCGCGCGACATCGTTGCCGATGCGAGAGCCGGCCGGGTTTATCTCCCGACGGACTGGATGCGCTCGGTCGATCTCGACGCACGAGGAATTGCCGATTCCGTCAATCGAGCAAAGGTCGCCTCGCTCGCCGCCCGGCTTCTGGCTGCGGCAGAACCGCATTACGACTCCGCCCGCCTCGGGATCGACGCTTTACCGCGGCGGTCCGCTTGGGCTGTCGCGACCGCGCTCGGCGTCTATCGCGACATCGGCGTCCGCGTTTCCGCCCTCGGCGAACGCGCCTGGGACGAACGGGTCTCGACCTCGAAGGCTGACAAGCTCGGCCATGTCGTGAAGGGCGCGGCCATCGCAGGACGTCGGCGGCGGGTTCATCCTGCGCGGTCGCAGACGCTCTGGACGCACGAACTCTGACGAAGACGCCGTCGCCCGTTCATCATTCGCAAATCAATGCAGGACCCTTTGCTCGCCGCGCTCTTCCGCCCGCTCGCGGGCGACGATCCCGGAGGCCTTAAGCTCGCGCTGCAGCTTCTCGATCGGGGGCGCGTAGAGGAAACCGAAGGAGACGCCGTGCTCCTTGCCTTTCACCGCGTGATGCAAGCGGTGAGCCTGGACGAGACGCTTTGCGTAACCCTTGTGCGGGATGTGGCGGAACGGCCAGCGCTGATGCACGAGCCCGTCATGCACGATGAAGTAGAAGAAGCCGTAGAGCATGATGCCGGTTGCGAGCGCCCCGACGAGGGGATAGCCGAACGCGGCGACCGCGAAGAGGGCCATGGAGACGCCGGCGAAGACGACGGCATACAGATCGTTTTTCTCGAACATGCCCTCGTGCGGCTCGTGATGGTCGCGGTGCCAGTCCCAACCCCAGCCGTGCATGACGTATTTGTGCGCCCACCAGGCAAAGGCTTCCATCGCGAAGAAGGTCGCGGTGGTGACGAAGATGAGGACGGGCCAGCTCGTCATCCAGTTTGTCATCGTGTGCAGCCTTTCAGCGTCATGTCAGCGGGCTCCGATTTCCTGGCCGAGCGGGAGAGCCTTGTCCTGTCCGCTATCATCCTCGACGGTGGCGCGCATTGCCTGATCGAAGATGATCTCGATGAGCCCATGCAGCCGGCTCCGTGCGCCGAAGATGTCCGTGAGGCTTTCGTGCGCCGCCTCGATATGCCGCTCGATGCGCCGCCGCGCGGACGTCCGCCCGATCAGCGACACGATCGTCGACTTCCCCACGTCCTGACCGATGTCCTTGCCGATCGCAACGGGACTTTTTGCCCCATCGAGAAGATCGTCGAGGAGCTGAAAGGCGTGCCCGAGCTCGTCGGCGAAGCGGCGAAGCCGGACGCGGGTCGCGGCTTGCGCTCCCGCGACGACGCCGCCGATCTCGACGGATGCGCTGAAGAGCGACCCGGTCTTTAGCCCGTTCGCCGCCGCGATCTCGGCCATCGGACGCAGCATCCTGCCGCCGCGCAGGTCCTCGAACTGGCCGCCGACGAGGCCCGCGACGCCGACGGCGCCGGAGAGGACCGCGACGCATTCGATGCGGGCTTCGGCGGCGAGACCCTCGATCTGCGCCAGCACCTGATAGGCCCGGCTGAGGGCCGCGACGGATACTAGGACGGCCACGTCCTCGCCATGCCCGATGTGAACGGCGGGAAGACCGCGCCGCAAGGTCGCGTTGTCCATGCAGGGCAGATCGTCGAGCACGAGGGACGCTGCGTGGATCATCTCGACCGCACATCCCGCGTCGATCGCCGCAGCCGTCGCGCCGCCGAGATCCTCCGCCGCGATGAGCGTCATCAGCGGCCGAAGCCGCTTTCCGGGAGCCAGCACGCTGTCGTGAAGGGCGTCGCCGAGGGCGGATTGGCCCGGCAAGACGTCCGGCAGGAGCGCACCCAGCCTGAGATCGATGCGGCGGCGATAGACGTCAAGGCTGCTTTTCAGGTCGGCGGTCATACCGAGGCGTTCGCTTTCGTCACAGGTCACTCCGTCGGGCATCTCTACACGACATTCGATAGTTCATGCTAATGCCTCCTCTGCCAAGGGGTTGTGCAAACAGTGTCACAGACTTTCGACGGCGATGCGACGAAAGGACCGCACGGGTGATGATCAGGACGGCGGGCGACCCGACAGCGTTGACGGGCAGTGAAGCAACGGCGGACATCGGCGAACGCAAGACCGATCATCTCGACATCGTGCTGGCGCCCAAGCTCGCATCAAAGCGCGTCGATGCCGGCTTCGATGCCATCCGCTTCGAGCACTGCGCCCTGCCGGAGCTCGACGTGTCCGACATCGATCTGTCCGCCACCTTCGTCGGCCGGCGGCTCCGCGCCCCGCTGCTGATCTCCTCGATGACCGGCGGTCCCGAACGCTCGGCCCGGATCAACGCCCATCTCGCGGAAGCCGCGCAGGAGCTGCGGATTGCGCTCGGCGTCGGATCGCAGCGCATCGCGCTCGAGGGAAGGGCGCAGGGTGGTCTCGACGGCAGCTTGCGGCGGCTAGCGCCCGACATCGCTCTTCTCGCCAATATCGGCGCGGCCCAACTCGTTCTCGGCTACGGCCTCGAGGAGGCGCGGCGTGCGGTCGACATGATCGAGGCGGATGCGCTGATCGTCCATCTCAACCCGCTTCAGGAGGCCGTCCAGGCCGGCGGCGACCGGAGCTGGCGCGGCGTGCTCGACGCCATCGAAACGCTTGTCCGCGAACTCGGCTGTCCAATCGTCGTCAAGGAGGTCGGAGCGGGTCTTTCCGCGAATGTCGCCCGGCGGCTGATGGAAGCCGGCGTCTCGGTCATCGACGTCGCAGGCGCTGGCGGCACAAGCTGGTCGGCGGTCGAGGCCGAACGCGCCGCGAGTGCGGCAACTCGCGAAACCGCGCTCCTCTTTGCCGACTGGGGCATCCCGACCGCGACCGCAATTCGCGCGGTCCGAAAGGCGCTTCCCGAGATCTGCCTCGTCGGCTCCGGCGGCGTTCGCTCGGGCCTGGATGCGGCGAAGGCGATCCGCCTCGGCGCGGACCTTGCAGGGCAGGCAGCGGCGGGTCTTGCCGGCGCGGAGCAATCGACTGAGGCGGTCGTCGCGCACTTCTCGACCGTTGCGGAGCAGTTGCGGATCGCCTGCTTCTGCACGGGCTCGGCCAATCTCGCCGCGCTTCGAAAGGCGCCGCTTCTTCAGGACGGCACCTGATCAGCCGGTCGTTGTCCTTTCGTGACGAATGCGTCAGTCGGTGCCGCCACCGTCGGCTGCCTTGGCCGGGTAGAGCCGGTCCAGGAGCGGCAGGTGCATCGCGCCCTTCCGCGTGAGAAACGTGGTGAACGCCGCTTCCGCAGGCGCCGGCACCCGGTCGCTCCGGGCGACCGCGAACCACTGGCGCCGGATCGGCATGTCGGCGACGTCGAGGACGACGAGGCGCTTCATCTCCACTTCCAGAGCGATCGTATGGGCCGAGATGAAGGCGATGCCGAGCCCGGCCATCACGGCCTGCTTGATCGTCTCGTTCGAGCCCATTTCCACGGTGTTGCGATCGAGCGCGTCGGGAATCGAGGCAAAGAAGGTTTCGAGCGACCGGCGCGTGCCCGAGCCGAGCTCGCGGATGATGATCGGTTCCTGAAGCAGCCGATCCTTGCCGATGTCCCGGAGTGCGCAGAGCGGATGATCCGGGGCGGCGATCATGACGAGAGGATGGTCGCCGAAGAAGATCGCGTCGACGGCGAATTCCGTCGGCGCACGCCCCATCAGGGCGATGTCGAGCTGATAGGCCCGCAATTGCTGGACGATGTCGGACCGGTTGCCGATGTGGAGCTTGATCTCGATGGCGGGATGATCCTGCCGGAACGCGGCGATCATGCGCGGGGCGAAATACTTCGCGGTGGAAACGACTCCGAGCCGGATCGAGCCGTGCCGCACGCCGCGAATCGCGTCCATGTCGTCGGCAAGGCCCCGGAGAACGGTCTCGATGGCGTTCGCGGCGCGGAGCGCGGCGAATCCTGCTTCGCGAAGCTGCATGCCGTCGCTCGTCCGGTCGAACAAGGCGAGCCCGAATTCCTCTTCCAACTGTTTGATCTGCAACGTCACGGCTGGCGCCGTCAGGCCGAGGGTCCGGGCTGCCGCGGCGATCGTGCCGTGCTGGTAGATGGCTTGAACGGATCGGAGTTGGCGAAGGGTGAGGGTACGCATGGATCTAAGTTAGAGAAACTTACGGCATCGGTAAAGAGATTAAATTTTACTAACCGCGTCGCGCCGGCCATAGTCTCGGTGGTAGCGGTTAAACGGGGCCATCGAGAGCGCCGGAACCGACAGGGAGACTACGCAATGGCATCGTCCTTGGACGCCTATCTCGGCTCGTATGCCGGGACCGACCCGCTTCGGCTGAAGGTCGCGGAGACCATACGCCACCTCGCAGCCGCTTCGGTCAAGGTTCGCAATACCATCATCGCCGGCGGCACGGGCGAAAATCTCGGACAGTCTCGCGAGGTCGCAAATTCCGGCGGCGACATCCAGAAGGAACTCGACGTCCTCGCCGACAAGGTCTTCCTCGAAGCCGCAAAGGCTTCCCCGATCGCATTCTACGGCTCCGAAGAGCAGGACGACGCGGTCGTTCTGTCCACGGACGGGGCTATCGCCATTGCCATCGACCCCTTGGACGGGTCATCGAATATCGAAACCAACGTTTCGATCGGCACGATCTTCTCGCTGCTCCCCGTAGAGGACGGCCACCACGCCGATCCCGCCAGCGTCTTCCGGCAGCCCGGCTCAAGCCAACTCGGCGCCGGCTTCTTCATCTACGGTCCGCAGCTCATGCTGGTCATGAGCGTTGGAAATGGCACGCACGTCTTCATCTTCTCGCCGGGCTTCGGCGGCTTCGTCGAACTGCGCTCCTCCGTCGGGATCGCCGACCGCGCGCACGAGTTCGCCATCAATGCCTCGAATTACCGGCATTGGGACGAGACGATGCGCATCTACATCGACGATTGCCTCGCCGGGGCGGAGGGGCCGCGCGAACGCGACTTCAACATGCGCTGGATCGCCTCGCTCGTCGCCGACTGCTACCGAATCCTCATCCGTGGCGGCATCTTCCTCTACCCAGGCGACGGCCGGAAGGGATACGCGAAGGGCCGTCTGCGTCTGACCTACGAGGCGAACCCGATCGCCTTCTGCGTCGAGCATGCCGGTGGTAGCGCCACCGACGGCGTCACCCGCATCCTCGACATCGTCCCCGAAGACCTCCACGTGCGCACGCCGCTCGTCTTCGGCTCCAAGCGCGAGGTCGCGCGCGTCACGCGCTACCTGACCGATCCCTCTGCCATCGGCGAACGATCTCCGCTGTTTGGAAAAAGAAGCCTGTTCAGGGCCTGAGGACGTCGCCCGGTCGTGCAACCGGGCAGATCGATCCTCTGGGAGGGGGATTTCATGTCAGCAAAGCACCCGATCATAGCGATCACCGGCTCTTCCGGCGCGGGCACGACGTCGGTGAAGCGCACCTTCGATCAGATCTTCCGCCGCGAGCATGTGGAAGCCGTCTACATCGAGGGTGACGCGTTCCACCGCTACGACCGCGCTTCGATGAAGGTGAAGATCGCCGAAGAAGAGGCGAAGGGAAACAAGCACTTCTCGCATTTCAGCCCCGAGGCGAACATCCTCGAGAAGCTGGAAGAGATATTCGAGGAATACGGTCGCAAAGGGAAGGGCGAGTCGCGCCACTACATCCACGACACGGACGAGGCCAAGATCTACGGAGCCGAGCCGGGCACGTTCAGCACCTGGCAGAAGTTCACCGACGAAAGCGACCTGCTCTTCTACGAGGGCCTCCACGGCTGCGTGAAGACCGACAGCGTCGACCTCGCCAAACATGCCGACCTCAAGGTCGGCGTGGTTCCCGTCATCAACCTCGAATGGATCCAGAAGATCCACCGCGACAAGGCGACCCGAGGCTACTCAACCGAAGCGGTGATGGATGTCATACTCCGGCGTATGCCGGACTACGTTAAATACATCTGCCCGCAGTTCGCCCTGACCAACATCAACTTCCAGCGCGTGCCGATCGTCGATACGTCCGATCCGTTCATCGCGCGCTGGATCCCGACAGCCGACGAGTCGATGGTCGTCATTCGCTTCGCAAATCCAAGGGGTATAGACTTCCCCTATTTGCTCTCGATGATTCCCAATTCGTTCATGTCGAGGGCGAATTCCATCGTGGCGCCGGGCAACAAGCTCGACCTCGCCATGCAACTGATCCTGACGCCGCTCATCCTGCAGCTCATCGAGCGCAAGCGCCGCGCGTCCTGATATTCGAGAGGCACTACCGATGTCCCA
>JACMIV010000067.1 GCA_014380965.1 Rhizobiaceae bacterium
CGCCGGCGTGCCCGTCGCCAGGCCTCCGTCAGCACCAGTGCCGCTAGACGCGGAGCATCTGCCAATTCCGCCGCCACTCCCAACGCCCTGCCGACCGAGAGACCCATCGACGCCCCGTTCCGCCCTGAAGGAGGTCTCGGTCACGTCAGGTCGCGCGGGAATCGCGCCGACCCAAGGCGAATTTTCTGCCAATAAGGTAAACGTGGGATGAAGAGATGGCGATACGCGAATGGCGGGGCGTTGCCGAGCTGTCGGTGGTGGGCGCCGTGGCCTACGCAGAGAGCTCGTTGTCTTTGGCCAAACCTTGGGTCAATGGATTGTCCAAGCTCAAGAAAATCGGCACCGCCGCCTTGCCGGCCGAGATGCGCGACCTTGCGAGCGCGTCTACTGGGACGCCTTCAGCACGAGCGCCAGACGCTGGAGTTCGGACTTGAGGGAGGTGTCGGACGCGGCGCCGGCAAGGGCGGTGACTTGCGCGCGCAGGGCGACGAGATCCGCCTCGGCCAGGAGGCGCGCGATGCGTGGGCCGACGTCGCCGAGGACGGCGGTGCGCTGCTTCTGCCAGTCGAGGTCGAACGTGTCGTCGCCGATGTCCGACAGGATCGCGCCGAAGGTCTGAACCATGCCGCTTCGAAGATCGGCAAGGCCGGCTTCGATCGCCTTTTCCTCCTCCGGCGAGGCGGCGCCCTGAAAGGCCGCGACGGCGTCGGCGACAACGCCCTGCATGCGGGCGGTGAAATCGTAGATCCGGCCGACCTCGGGCGCATAGGTCGCCATGTTCTCGTCGGCACGGGCAAGCGCGCGTGCATCCTCGGCCAAGGCTTCGAGGCTTCCCTTGCCGGTGCCGGCCAGCATGTAGGCCGTGAGCATGCGCGTCCCGTTTTCGAGGAGCGTCGCGGCGGCTGCGGCGTCCTCGAGGTTCGGCCCCGGAGCACCGGGACCCTCCATGCCGAAAACGGTGGTGTCGAGGATGCGGGCGAAGAGCTCCGCGACCATCGGATCGCTCTCGCGGGGAGCAGCGCCCGACGTTTCCGAGCCGGCGGCAAGCGCCACGAAGGCATTGGCCGAGCGGGTCGCCTGGGCAAGTCGGGCGCCGTCGACTTCTGCGATCGCTGGGCCTGTCGCAAGCAGGAAGGCCGCACCGATGAAGGTCGCGGCGCAGAGGGAGGCGGGGGATCGCCTCGAGCCCCCGGCGGTCATGTTCGGCATGCCCGGCCTCCGTCCATTTTCGGCGCGGTTGTCGACGTCGCGGCTTCGTACAGCGCTTTGGTCGTCGCGCCCGATACGGAAACGTTAATCCATCCTTATGGCAACGGGAAGACGCCTATTTCTTCTTGCCGGACTCCATCTGCGGCGTCGCGAACTTGCCGGGGACCGTGGCGGGAGTTGCCGCCTTCGTCTTGTCGGCTTTCGGTTTGCGGGTTTCCTTGTTCGAGCGCATCTGACCCTTGGCCATGGCCTTGTTCTCCCTGGCGCCATCAGCGGCACCGAGCGTCTATCCTATCACGCCGGGCGCCGCCAAAGGCAATCCGTCATCGCGCCTCCTCGCCGGCGTTTGGGTTCGCCCGATGCCGTAGCGATATCCTTCCCTCAGCCGAGCCCTTTCCAAGGCTCGCCTGCGTGCTAAAGCTCGACGGCTTGCACAACGAGGCCGAAATGACCGACGACGCGCCACCTTTCCAGCGACCCCTCAAGCAGAGATCCGTCTGGGGCTGGATGGCCTTCGACTTCGCCGCGCAGCCCTTCTTCACGGTCGTCGTCACCTTCATCTTCGGCCCGTACATCGTCTCGCAGATGGCGGACGATCCGGCGCAGGGGCAGGTCGCCTGGGGCATTGCGGCCGGCATCGCCGGGCTCGTCATCGCGCTGCTCTCGCCGGTCCTCGGCGCGATCGCCGACCGGGCAGGGCCGCGCAAGCCGTTCATCGCGGCGTTTGCATGTCTCAAGGTCGCGGCGCTCTGCGGCCTCTGGTTCGCTGCGCCCGGCACGAGCCTCTTCTTCGCCCTCGCGCTTCTCGTCACGGCGCAGGTCGCCGCCGAGTTCTCGATCGTGTTCAACGATGCGATGCTGCCCACGCTGGTGGCGCGGCAGGAGATCGGTCGGGTCTCGAATATCGGCTGGGGACTTGGTTTTCTCGGCGGCATGATCGTGCTCTTCGCGACCGTCGGCCTCCTCGCCGGCTCGCCGGATACGGGGCTGACGCTGCTGGGACTTCCGCCGCTCTTCGGCCTCGATCCGGCCGCAGGCGAAGGCGCCCGCGCGACCGCGCCGCTGTCGGCGCTCTGGTATGTCGTCTTCGTCCTGCCGATGTTCCTGCTCGTTCCCGACCGGGCCGCCCGCGAGGCGATCGGACCGGCGATCCGGGACGCGGGACGCGATCTGAAGGCGACGTTCCGCGAAATCCGTACGCGGCGGCCGCTCTTCCGCTTCATGCTGGCGCGCATGATCTACCAGGACGGCGTCAACGGCCTCCTCGTCCTCGGCGGCGCGTTCGCGGCCGGCATGTTCGGCTGGACGGTGACGGAGATCGGCGTCTTCGGCATTCTCCTCAACGTGACGGCGATCCTCGGCTGTCTCGCCGCCAGCGCCGTCGACAGCCGCCTCGGCTCGAAGGTCGTGGTCTCGACCTCGATCCTCATCCTCGTCGTCGCGACGCTCGGGATCGTCTCGACCGAGCCCTCCTCAACGCTGTTCGGGCTCCTTGCGTTCTCAGTCCCTACGGGGGCGGCCCCGGGCCTCTTCGCGACACCTGCCGAACAGGCCTATCTCGGCTTCGGGCTCCTCGTCGGGCTCTCGTTCGGCCCGATCCAGGCCTCGTCGAGGTCCTGGCTCGCCCAGTCCGTCACCCCGGACGAGGCCGGCCGCTACTTCGGCTTCTACGCATTGACCGGAAGGGCGACCTCGTTCCTCGCGCCGCTGTCGGTCTCCGCCCTCACCGCGGTCGCGGTCGCCTTCACCGATCCGGTGACGGCGTCGCGGATCGGCATGTCGGCGCTGATCGCGTTCTTCGTGGTCGGACTGATGCTGCTGGCGGGGGCACGCTATCCCGCGGCACGGGAGTAGGCCGCAACTTTCCGCCGTTTCTCAATGCCTGAAGTGCCGCATGCCGGTGAAGATCATGGCGAGGCCGTGGGCGTTCGCGGCGGCGATGACC
>JACMIV010000068.1 GCA_014380965.1 Rhizobiaceae bacterium
ACGCATGCCGACACGGCGGCTTCGACGGCGCCGGCATCGCGTCCGACGACGAGAGCGGTGCGGGTCGAGCCCGCAGCCTTCGCGGCGAGCGCGGCATGACAGACCATCGGCAGGCCCGCTACCTCGTGGAGAACCTTCGCCCGCGAGGATCGCATCCGGGTTCCTTCGCCGGCCGCTAGAATGATGGAGAGACAGCTACGGTCCATGCTTCGTCCCGATTTGGCGATGTCGCGCCTGAAGTGAATTAACATCCGAATCTGAGCAAGGGATGAATTTTGGCGCCTGCCATCGCCCGATGAATCAGGCCGCGAGGCTCTCGATGGTGAGGAGCGCCGGAAAGGTTTCGAGCAGCCAGAACGATGCCGCCTGCATCCCCCCGGTCAGGAAAAGAAGCCCGGTCGCGACGAGGAGCGCGCCCATCACCTTTTCCACCACGCCGAAATGGCGCCGGAACCGCCCCATCCAGGACAGGAACGCGCCGGAGAAGGCGGCGGCGAGAATGAAGGGTATTCCGAGGCCGGCCGAATAGAAGGCGAGCATCGTCGCGCCCTCCCCGACGCTTGCGCGTGAACCAGCCATGCCGAGGATCGCGCCCAGGACCGGGCCGATGCAGGGGGTCCAGCCGAAAGCGAAAGCTAGCCCCATGAGATAGGCGCCGAGAACGCTGCGCGGCCGATCCGGCGAGCGGAACCGCGCTTCGCCGGACAAGAAGGCGATGCGGAAGACGCCGAGGAAGTTGAGGCCCATGGCGATGATGGCGAGACCCGCTAGAATGCCCAGCCATTCGAGATTCTGCCGCAACAGGCGGCCGACGGAGCTCGCTCCTGCGCCGAGAAGGATGAAGACGGTGGAGAAGCCGAGGACGAAGACGACGGCGGTGGCGAGGACTCTGGCGTAGCCGTTGCCGGCCACCGCCCCGCTTGCCGTCCCGCCCCCTGTCGCGCCGCCCGCCCCCGCGGCGACGTTCGCCATCCGCGGCCCCGCCTTCAGCTCGTCCACCGAGACGCCGGCCATGTAGCAGAGATAGGGCGGCACCAGCGGCAGGACACACGGCGAAAGGAACGACAGGGCGCCCGCAAGCACGGCCGTCGGATAGGAAAGGTCGTCGATCACGCAGCGGGTCTTTCGGTCGCGTTCGCGGGGGGCGGCGCTGGCTTCACCGCCCGTCTCCGCCCGCTTCTATCGCCGCCCGCCGCGCGCTGCAAATCAGCGGAGCGCGGCATCGCCGTGATCGCCCCGTCCAGGCCGCCCTCGACCTCCAAAACGCCGCGGGGCGGCTTTCCGGGTTGACCGGACAGGCCCTTCTTTCTATGTCTCCGCACATTCCGGAAGGCACACCGTGCCGCCCGAGAGAGCGCGTAGCTCAGTTGGTAGAGCAACGGACTTTTAATCTGTAGGTCTCGGGTTCGAGCCCCGACGCGCTCACCAGAGCCCATCAACTATTTCTGCCCGCGGGCCCAATTCCGAGGGCGGTATGGTTTCCGGAAGTTGAAGATACCAATTATCGGTCGATCGCGTCATCGTTCGGCCGACAAGGGCCAGGCGCGGCCGGCGTGCGCGTTACGATGAGAGGTTCGATGCGGAATGCGCTTCTCCTCGGAATTCTGCTCGTCCTTTGCGGCTGCGGGGGCATGAACCGCGCGGTGGGGGTTCTGCCGGCGGCGCTCGACGATCTCGGTCGACAGAGCGCCCCGCTGCGATGCGGCGGCATTGGGGAGGCGGCATGCCTCTGATACGTCGTCCGTGAAGGTTTGACGGATGGGCCGGGGCCGCCATCGTATCGCCGCGGCGCTCCTGATAGTCGGCGGCGGATGCGACGAAGAGAGCGGACCTTACTTCATGCCCGTCAGACCGACCCTTGCGGCCCTTAGCCTTGTTTGCTTGGCGACGCCTAGCCCTGCCGCCGATCTCGCCGTCACGATCGAGGGCCTGCGCACGACCAAGGGGCTCGTCTCGATCTGCGTCTTCGCGAGGAGCGCGGACTTTCCCGACTGCGGGGCCGCGCCGCCTGCGATGCGCCTGAACGTGCGTGCCGACAGCGTGTCGGAGCCGGTGGTCTTCGAAGGGCTCGACGAGGGTGTTCTTGCAATCGCCGTTCTCCACGACGAGAACGGCAACGGCCGGCTCGACACGAATTTCCTCGGCATCCCGAATGAGGGCGTCGGCATCTCGACCAACCGCCTCCCCCGCTTCTCCGCTCCCGCTTTCGAGGATGCCGCGTTTCGGTTCGACGGCGGGTCCGGTCAGTCCGTCAAGCTGGTCTACTGGTGAAGGCGGCCGGTCAGGCGCGAGCGTGACACCGCGACTGTCGCAACACCGTCATCTTGCCGAAGTAGCCGATGTTCGGCGCGCAGGCACGATGCAGCCTGTTCGCCGATCGAACGGCGAAGGGAGATGAGACCGGCATGGGCACGGCAGGCGAAGTCTTCGGTGCCTTTCTGCGGCTGGGGCTGACGGCCTTCGGCGGGCCGATCGCCCATCTCGGCTATTTCCGCACGGCTTTCGTCGAAAAGCGGCGGTGGCTGAGCGAAGCCGATTACGCGGACCTCATCGCGCTCTGCCAGTTCCTGCCGGGTCCGACGAGCAGCCAGGTCGGTTTCGCCCTCGGCCTGAAGCGGGCGGGTCCCCTCGGAGGTCTTGCAGCATGGGCCGCGTTCACGCTGCCGTCGGTCTGTTTTCTTCTCGTTTTCGCAAGCCTTGCCGAGACGCTTGGCGGTCCGGCGTGGGAAGGCCTCCTGCAGGGCTTGAAGATCGTCGCCGTCGCGGTCGTCGCCCAGGCCGTCTGGGGCATGGCACACAGCCTCTGCCCGGACGGGCCGAGGGCGGGCATCGCGGTGGCGGCCCTTGCCGCAGCGGCGCTCCTGTCGGGCGTTACCGGGCAGCTTTCGGCGATCGGCATCGGGCTTCTCGCGGGCCTTGCCGTGCTGCCGCGCACCGCCATCCCAGTCCGGACCGAGGCAGACAACCCGGACAAGGGGCGGCGGACGGCGATCGTCGCCATGGCGCTCTTCGTCGTGCTTCTCGTCCTGCCGCCACTTCTAAGCGCCGCGAGCGGAAGCGCGCTGCTGGCGCTGTTCGACGCCAACTACCGCGCCGGAGCACTCGTCTTCGGTGGTGGCCACGTCGTACTGCCGCTCCTCGAATCGGCCTTCGTGCCACGCTTCGTGACCGAGAGCCAGTTCCTTGCCGGCTACGGCGCTGTGCAGGCGATGCCTGGCCCGCTCTTCACCTTCGGCGCCTATCTCGGCGCCGTCGGTGGCGGCTTTTCCGCCGCCGCCGTCGCGCTTCTCGCGATCTTCCTGCCGGGGCTTCTGCTTGTCGTCGCAGCGCTCCCTTTCTGGCAGGGGCTGCGGGAACGCCCGAGGGCCCGGCAGGCGCTGGCCGGGATCAACGCGGCCGTCGTCGGCCTTCTGGCGGCCGCCCTCTACGATCCGATCTGGACAAGCGCGGTGCTGGGGCCTCTCGATTTCGTGTCGGCGACGGCGGGGTTTCTCGCGCTGGTCCTCTGGCGCGTGCCGCCCTTGGCGGTGGTCGTGGCGCTCGCCTTGACAGGACTGATGCGTGGCGTTGCCGGCCTGTGACCGTCCCGGCGGGCCTCGGCGTCACGCCGATGTGATGGCAAAAGTATCGCTCGCCTCTGGTCAGGGGCGCGGGCGGGGCTGATCCTCATCTGCATGCCGCAACGCCAAGGAGGTGTCCGCATGAGATCACGCCTTTCGCCCCTCGCCTTCGCGCTCTGCCTTGCCGCCAGCCTGATGGCCGGGCCGGCAGCCGCGGACGACGCCGCCGACATCAAGACGGTGATCTCAGGCCAGCTCCAAGCGTTCAAGGCCGGCGACGGGGCCGCCGCGTATTCCTTCGCCGCCCCCAACGTCAAGGCAATGTTCCCCAACGCGGATATGTTCATGACCATGGTCGAGGGCGGCTACGCCCCCGTCTTCCGATCGAGCAACGCGACGTTCGGCGAACTCAAGGCGGAAGGGTCGGGCTTTCGACAGGAGGTCAACCTGACCGATCCGTCCGGCCAGAGCCACATCGCAAGTTACACGCTGGAGCGCCAGCCGGACGGCTCGCTGAAGATCACCGGATGCTCGATTCGCAAGGGCGACGATCTCGCAGCCTGAGTTCCCACATGACCTGAGTGGTCAGATCGGCGCGAGGTCGCCCCTCGCCCAGCCGTCCTTCACCTCGGCGACATGGGCTTCGAAAGATGCCGCCTCGATCGCCTCGCGCAGGCCCGCCATCAGGCTCTGATAGTAAGCGAGGTTGTTCCAGGTCAGGAGCATGCCTCCGAGCGCCTCGTCGGAGCGCACGAGATGGTGGAGATAGGCCCGCGAGTAATCTCGCGTCGCCGGACACGAGGATTGCTCGTCGAGCGGCCGATTGTCGTCGGCGTGTCGGGCGTTCTTGAGGTTTACCTTGCCGCGGCGGGTAAAGGCGAGCCCGTGGCGCCCGGCGCGCGTCGGCATGACGCAATCGAACATGTCGATGCCGCGGGCGACCGACTGGACGATGTCGTCCGGCGTGCCGACGCCCATGAGATAGCGCGGCTTTTCGGTCGGAAGCGCGGGGAGTGTCTCATCCAGCGTCTTCAGCATCACGGCCTGCGGCTCGCCGACGGCAAGGCCGCCCATCGCATAGCCCTTCAGGTCCATCGCGGCGAGGCGCTGCGCAGAGCGCAGGCGAAGGTCGGCAATGTCGCCGCCCTGGACGATGCCGAACATCGCCCTGCCTGCCTGCGTCCCGAAGGCCTTGGCCGAACGCTCCGCCCAGCGCAGCGAGAGCTCCATCGCCCGCTCGATCTCGTCCCTTTCCGCGGGAAGCCGGATGCACTCGTCGAGCTGCATCTGGATGTCGCTGCCGAGGAGCCCCTGGATCTCGATCGAGCGCTCCGGCGTCAGCGCGTGTGCGGAGCCGTCGATATGCGAGCGGAAGGTGACCCCCGTCTCGTCGAGCTTTCTCAAGTTGGCGAGCGACATCACCTGAAAGCCGCCGGAATCGGTAAGGATCGGGTGTGGCCAGCGGGCGAAGTCGTGAAGGCCGCCCTGCCGCGCCACCCGCTCGGCGCCGGGGCGCAGCATCAGGTGGTAGACGTTGCCGAGGATGATGTCCGAGCCGAGGTCGCGCACCTGGTCGAGATACATCGCCTTCACGGTGCCTCCCGTCCCCACCGGCATGAAGGCGGGCGTGCGGACCATACCGCGCGGCATGGTGATCTCGCCCCGGCGGGCGAGGCCGTCGGTCGCAAGCAGGCGGAAGGCGAAGTCTGCGCTCATGCGGCCGATCCGTGGTTGATCGCGGCCGGCTCGAGCAGACAGGCATCGCCGTAGGAATAGAAGCGGTAGCGCTCGGCAATGGCGTGGGCATAGGCGGCACGCATGGTGCCGAGGCCCGAGAAGGCGGAGACGAGCATGAACAGCGTCGAGCGCGGCAGATGGAAGTTGGTCATCAGCACGTCGATGGCTCGGAACCGGTAGCCGGGCGTGATGAAGATGTCGGTCGGGCCGTCGAACGAGCGGATCGTTCCGTTCTCGTCCGCGGCGCTTTCGAGGAGACGTAGCGAGGTCGTGCCGACGGCGACGATGCGTCTGCCTGCCTGCCGCGCGGCGTTGAGCCGTTCGGCGGTGGCGGTATCGATGCGGCCGAGTTCTGCATGCATCCGGTGCTCTTCGGTCGTGTCCGCCTTCACCGGCAGGAAGGTGCCGGCGCCGACGTGGAGCGTCAGGGTTTCACGGCCGATGCCGGACGCACCGAGGCGCGACATGAGGTCGCTCGTGAAGTGCAGGCCGGCGGTGGGCGCCGCGACCGCACCGGTCTCGCGCGCGTGGATGGTCTGGTAATCGGCGTGGTCCTGCGCGTCGACCGGCCGCTTCGAAGCGATGTATGGGGGGAGCGGCAGGATGCCGGTCGCAAGCAACGCCGCGTCGAGATCGGTGCCGGAACGGTCGAAGACGAGAAGCGCCTCGCCCCCCTCAGATTTCCCTTCCACATAAGCCGACAAACGATCAATGCCGCTCCCGAAACGAATCGTCTCGCCAACGGCGACCCGCTTGGCGGGTTTCAGAAAGGCCTGCCAGCGATCCGGGGCGGCGCGCAGGTGCAACATGGCCTCGACGCGCGCGCTCGTCTCGCCGCGGCGGCGGGTGCCTTCGAGGCGGGCCGGAATGACGCGGGTGTCGTTGAAGACGAGAACGTCGCCGTCGCGCAGGAGTCCCGGGAGATCGGCGATCGTCCGGTCGGTGAGCGCGCCGTCGCCCGCGACATGCAGAAGCTTGGCCGACTCGCGCGGCAGCGCCGGGCGCAGGGCGATCAGGTCTTCCGGAAGATCGAAGTCGAAATCGTCGACGCGCATGAGTCGCGGGCCTGTGGTTGGGGAGTGTGCCGCAAATAGAGCGCCGACGCCTCTGCCTCATCCTGAGCCTCTCCTAGGACAAGGGAGAGACCCCAGGAGGCCCACTGAGGCGCCGCCCCTCGTCCTTCGACAGGCTCAGGATGAGGGGCAACCGTTGTGCGAAGCCACTGTGATAGCTCTGACGCGCTGAGGAGCGCTTGCCGTTCGGCGCTGCTGGGAGGGCCGCCCTTTACGCCGACTCCGCTTCAGAGATCGGCAGCGACGCGGACCGTCGTGATCGAATCGGGATCGCGGACGGGCTCGCCCTTCTTTATCTTGTCGACGGCATCCATGCCCTCGATGACCTCGCCCCAGACCGAATACTGCTTGTCGAGCCAAGGGGCCCGCTCGAAGCAGATGAAGAATTGGGAGTTGGCCGAGTTCGGGTTGCCGGTGCGGGCTGCAGAGACGGTGCCGCGCTTGTGCGGCTCGGCCGAGAACTCAGCCTTGAGATCGGGCTTGTCCGAGCCGCCGGAGCCGGTGCCGGTCGGATCGCCCGTCTGCGCCATGAAGCCGTCGATGACGCGGTGGAAGACGACGCCGTCGTAGAACTTCTCGCGGGCAAGTTCCTTTACGCGGGCGACGTGGCCCGGTGCGAGATCGGGCCGCATCTTGATGACGACCGTGCCCTTGGTGGTTTCGAGGACGAGCGTGTCTTCGGGATTTTCGTAGGCCACGTCTGTCTCCTTTTCTCGTATGCGATGCGTCGATCGCGATGCGAAGAGGGCCCCGTTTCTCGACGGAGCCCTCTTCAAGATGGGATGCACATGGACGATCCGCGCCGCCGGGACAAGTCCGCGCGCGCGGTTTGTCGTCGCAAGCCCTTACTGCGCCGGGGCGGCCTTCACGCTGATCATCTTGTCCGGCTCGCTGACTTCGCCGTTCGCCGCCGCGTCGCCCTTCTTGATCTTGTCGACGACATCCATGCCTTCGACGACGTCGCCGACGACTGTATACTGGCCGTCCAGGAAGTCGCCGTCGGCCAGCATGATGAAGAACTGGGAATTCGCCGAGTTCGGGTCCTGCGAGCGCGCCATGCCGACGGTGCCGCGATCGAAGGTCTCCTGGCTGAATTCCGCCTTGAGGTCGGGAAGTTCGGAACCGCCTGCCCCCGTGCCGGTCGGATCGCCGGTCTGTGCCATGAAGCCATCGATGACGCGGTGAAAGACGATGCCGTCGTAGAAGCCCTGCCCTGCCAGCGTCTTGATCTGTTTCACGTGTTCGGGCGCAAGGTCCGGACGGAGCGCGATATCGATCTCGCCGTCCTTCGTCGTGATCGTGATCGTGTCGGCGGCCCCTTGAGCGAAAGCGGGGACGGCGAGGCCGGAGCAGGTGATCGCGACGGCGAGGCCGAGGCTGGCAATGCGTTTCATGACGATGTCCTCGAAGGGTCTTAGGGTTCAGGAAGGGGTGGATGCGTTCGCCCTGAGGAACGCGCGGGGATCAGACGCGGGTAAAACGATCGACAAGCGCCTTCGCGACTCCCGGCGGCACGAAGGGCGAAACGTCGCCGCCCATTTTCGCGATCTGACGAACCAATGTGGCGGTTATGGGCCTGACCGCAGGGCTGGCCGGAAGGAAGAGCGTGACGAGACTTGGCGCCAATCGCCCGTTCATGCCCGCCATCTGCATCTCGTAGTCGAAATCGGTGCCGTCGCGGAGGCCACGAACGAGCGCCACGGCGCCGCAGCGCGCGGCCGCCTCGATCACGAGACCGTCGAAGGGGACGATGTCCACGACGGAAGTACCCGGCTCCATCGTCCGGTGAATGAGCTCGGCTCTTTCGTCGAACGAAAAGAGTGGCGTCTTCGCAGCATGAACGCCAATTCCGACGACCACTGTGTCGAAGAGACGACGCGCCTGGACGAGTACGTCAAGGTGACCGAGCGTGAGAGGATCGAAGGACCCGGGATAGAAGGCAGTACGCAGGACCGTTCTCGCTTTCCACCATCCGATCCCTCGACGAGCTCAGGACGCAGGCATTTCCAAATTATTCAACACGTTGCGAAACCAAGCCGCAACGCATTCCGTACTATAGGGGAAAGACGGCCGGCGAGTACCTCGACTTCCGCGTCGGTGGCGCTTTTAGCAGTTTTCCAACCGACGATCCCTTGACGGAACAAAATTGCCAAACACGCATTCCATCCACATCAACAAGGAAGAATAGAATGCTCGTGTTCGCTCTCTCCCTCGCCATGGCTGCCGGACTTCTGACTGCAACTGCGGTTGCTCTTCACAGCGAGGCCGAGAACGCACGCGTTAAGATCAGGGTCGACCGTCATCGCCCGTTGAATTAATCGGCCTGTGTTCTGAGATTCAGATCTTTATTCCAGCAACTCCAGAGTAGACGGGCCGCCAATTGCTCGGGCAGCCCGGTTCCTGCATCGGCTGACGTGTCGGCCGAATTGCAACACCTGCAACGCATCCTTCCCCGGCTACTCCAGCGGCGGCGGGTTCGGCCCGTCCTCCGCTAGGTCCGTTTCGTCCGGACCTTGGTCCGGAATACGCTCGACGGAAACGACCCGTTCCCCATCCGCAGTCTTGAAGATCGTGACCCCCTTCGTCGCGCGACTTGCCATTCGGATACCCTCGACGGGCACCCGAATCATTTGCCCGCGGTCCGAGATGAGAAGGATCTGGTCGCCGGGCTCGACGGGAAACCCCGCCACCAACTGCCCGATCTCGTTGGCGCGGGCGGTGTCGGTTGCCCTGATGCCCTTGCCGCCGCGCCCGCTGGTGCGGAAGTCGTAGGAGGACGAGCGCTTGCCGTAGCCGTATTCGCTGAGCGTCAGGACGAACTCTTCGCGGGCGCCGAGATAGGCATAGCGTTCGAGATCGAGCGTCACACTCTCGTCGATCGGCGTTTCCTCGTCGATCGCCTCCTCGATGGCCTCTCCCTCGACGGCACGGCTCTTGCGGATGTATTCGGCCCGCTCGGCCGGCGTAGCATCCACATGCCGCAGGATCGCCATCGAGATCAGACGATCTCCTTCGCCGAGCGCCATTCCCCGCACGCCGACGGAGTTGCGCCCAGCGAAGACGCGCACGTCCGTCGTGGGAAAGCGGATGCAAAGGCCGGACGACGACACGAGCAGAACATCGTCGTCCTCCGAACACGTCGCCACGGCGAGGATCTCGTCGCCGGCCTCTTCGAGCTTCATCGCGATCTTGCCGTTTCGGTTCACCTGGATGAAGTCGGCAAGCTTGTTGCGGCGTACGGTCCCACGCGTCGTCGCGAACATGACGTTGAGTTCGGCTGCCTGGGCTTCATCGTTCGGCAGCGGCATGATCGAGGTGATCCGCTCGTTCTTCTCGAGCGGGAGCATGTTGACGAGCGCCTTGCCGCGCGACTGCGGGGTCGCCAGCGGCAGGCGCCAGACCTTCTCCTTGTAGACGATCCCGCGCGATGAAAAGAACAGAATCGGCGTGTGCGTGTTGGCGACGAACAGCCGGGTGACGGAATCCTCGTCGCTCTTCAGTGCCATCCCGGACCGGCCCTTGCCGCCGCGGCGCTGCGCCCGGTAGGTGGCGAGCGGCACGCGCTTGATGTAGCCGCCATGGCTGACGGTGACGACCATGTCCTCGCGCGGGATGAGGTCCTCGTCGTCCATGTCGGCCGCGCCTTCGGTCAGCTCCGTGCGGCGCGGCGTCGCGAACTCGGCTTTGACCTCGGCCAGCTCCTCCTTGATGATCTCGCGGACGCGGGTTCGCGAGGAGAGGATGACGAGATAGTTCTTGATCTCCTCGCCGATCTTGGCGAGCTCATCACCGATCTCGTCGCGGCCAAGAGCGGTGAGGCGCTGGAGGCGGAGATCGAGGATCGCGCGGGCCTGGGCCTCCGAGAGACGGTACGTGCCCTCCTCCGTGATGCGATGTCGCGGATCGTCGATCAACCGGATCATCGGCGCGACGTCCTTGGCTTCCCAGTCCCGCTCCATCAACTGGTCGCGGGCGGTCTGCGGGTCCGGCGCCTGGCGGATGAGCTTGATGATCTCGTCGATATTGGCGACGGCAATGGCAAGACCCACCAAAACGTGCGCCCGCTCGCGCGCCTTGCGCAACAGATATTTCGTGCGACGGTTCACCACCTCCTCGCGGAAGGCGATGAAGGCCGAGAGCATGTCGAGCAGCGTCATCTGCTCGGGCTTGCCGCCGTTCAGCGCAACGATGTTGGCGCCAAACGAGGTCTGGAGCGGCGTGAACCGGTAAAGCTGGTTGAGCACGACGTCGGTCGCCGCATCCCGCTTCAGCTCGATGACGACCCGGTAGCCGTCGCGGTCGCTCTCGTCGCGAATGTCGGAAATGCCCTCGATGCGCTTGTCACGCACGAGCTCGGCCATCTTCTCGATCATCGTCGCCTTGTTCACCTGATAGGGAACCTCGGTGACGATGATCGATTCGCGGTCGCCGCGCAGCGGTTCGGTGTGCACCTTGCCGCGCATCAGGATCGAGCCGCGGCCGGTCGCATAGGCGGAGTAGATGCCGTGCCGACCGAGCACGATCGCGCCGGTCGGGAAATCCGGCCCTGGAATGTGCTCGATCATCTCGTCCAGCGTGATCGCGGGATTGTCGATCATCGCGATCGTGCCGTCGATCACTTCGCCCAGTTTGTGCGGAGGGTTGTTCGTCGCCATGCCGACGGCGATGCCGCCCGAGCCGTTAACGAGAAGGTTCGGAAAGCGCGCGGGGAGCACGACCGGCTCCATCTCGCGGCCGTCGTAGTTCTCCTGAAAGTTCACCGTCTCCTTGTCGATGTCGGCAAGCAGCGCCTCCGACACTTTCTGGAGGCGGGCTTCGGTATAGCGCATGGCCGCCGGCGGATCGTTGTCGACCGACCCAAAGTTCCCTTGGCCGTCGATGAGCAGCAGGCTCATGGAGACTGGCTGGGCCAGCCGGACCATGGTGTCGTAGATCGCGACGTCGCCGTGCGGGTGATACTTACCCATCACGTCACCCACGACCCGGGCCGACTTCACATAGCTGCGGTCAGGCGTGTGGCCCTGC
>JACMIV010000069.1 GCA_014380965.1 Rhizobiaceae bacterium
GAGGCGCGGCACGTTCTTCATGATGATCGGCTCGCGGAAGATGACGCCGCCGAGGATGTTGCGGATCGTGCCGTTCGGCGACTTCCACATCTTCTTCAGCGAGAATTCCTTCACCCGGTCCTCGTCGGGGGTGATCGTCGCGCATTTGACGCCGACACCGTGCCTTTTGATCGCCTCGGCGGCGTCGACCGTCACCTTGTCGGCGGTCTCGTCGCGGTGCTCGACCGAGAGGTCGTAATAGTCGAGGTCGATGTCGAGATAGGGATGGATCAGCTTGTCCTTGATGAACTGCCAGATGATCCGTGTCATCTCGTCGCCATCGAGCTCCACGACCGGATTGGCCACCTTGATCTTCGCCATCTCTATTTTCCTTGGAGTTTTGGATCGGTGCCTCGGCGGACCGTTCCGGATACGGGGTTCGGGAGCCCCTTTCATGGACACGCGCGGCCTATAGCATCGCGATCCGCAGACTGAAAGCAACGGCGGAAACGGGCTGAAAAGCGCCTCGCGCGGCAACACATGCGCCGGCCCGGCATTAGGGGGCGGGAGCCTTCGGAGGGCGGGGCGGATTCGGGAGGACCGGCCCGCGGATGCAAGGGGACTACCGCCATGACCGTCGTATCCGTCGCCACTTCGTGCGAGGTCGTCAACGGGCGCCGCACGTTCGGGATCTCGCGCTTTCTCGGCATTCCCTATGCCGAGCCACCAATGGGCGAGGCGCGCTTTGCCGCCCCGCGGCGGAGGGTAGCTTTCACACGGCCCTTCGACGCCTTCGCATACGGGGCGTCCGCTCCTCAGCGCCGGTCGCTCCCCGAGCCGCTCGCCCGCATCGCCGGGACGCTCGTACGGTTCGACGAGGATTGCCTTCACCTCAACATCTGGACACCCGACACGGGGGCCAAACTTCCCGTCCTCGTCTTCATCCATGGCGGCGGCTTCGTCATCGGATCCGGCGCGCAATATCCCGGCGGCGATCTGGCGACGCGCGGCGACATCGTGGTCGTCACGATCAACTACCGGCTCGGCCTCCTCGGGTTCAATGCGTTCGACGAGGTCTTCGAGGGCGACCGGCGCTTCGCCGCCAATGCGGGACTGCTCGACCAGGTGATCGCGCTCGAATGGGTGAGGGACAATATCGAAGCGTTCGGCGGCGATCCCGAAGCGGTCACGATCGCCGGCGAGTCGGCGGGAGCGGTGTCGGTCGCATTCCACCTCGTCCACGACCGCTCGGCGCCGCTGTTTCACAAAGCGGTCGTCCAGTCCGGCGGACTCAACCTCTTTTATCCCAAGGGGGAGGCCGTCCGCGTCACCCGAGACATCCTGTCGGAGATGGGCGCCCTGCGCGATCCCAGCCGGCTTCTACGTTTCGATACTGCAAGCTTCGGGCGTGCGATGGGAGCGCTCCGGCATCGCCATATCGGGATCCTCTCGCGGCCTTACGTGGACGGGACGACGATTCCCGACCTTCCCCTGCCGGTGCTCTACGACAGGATGAAGCCCGTGCCGCTCATCGTCGGCACGAACCGCGACGAGTTCTCTTTCTTCACCGAACTGCCGATGTTTCCGGTCAAGTCGGACATGCGGTCCCTCCAGGCGATGGTGGCGGCGGAGGCCGGTCAGGAGCGCGCCAAGATCGTCCGCGCACTCTACCGCGACACGAAGAAGGACCGGATCGCACTTGGAACGGACATCATGTTCCGCATGCCGGCAATCCATCTCGCCGATGCGCATGCGCTGCGGGCGCCGACCTTCTCCTACCGGCTCGACTGGGAGGCCAAGGGTGTCCTGTCCGGGCTCGGCGCCACCCATTCGGTCGATCTGCCGCTGCTGTTCGAAGATTTCCTCAAACCCTTCCGCTCGGTTTATCTCGGCCTCCTGCCCGATCATGCGCGCCACGCGCTGGGCGAACGGATGCGGGATCATTGGGTCGCCTTCGTCAGGGACGGGCGACCGGGGCCTGCATGGCCGCTCTATCGGCCGGATGCGCGGCGGACGATGATCCTCGGCGTCAAGGATCGCGTCGCCGACGATCCGGAGGCGACGCGGCGCCTCGCCTTTGCGGGCGTCGACGGCTTCACGCTCTGAATCACCAACCTCTAAGATCGATTCCGAAACGTCGAGCAACACGTTGATTCTCATTGCGACCGTGCTCGGGTCTTGGCCGCGGCTCGAAGGGGTTGTATCAGCGAGCCGACGATCGGGGAGCGAAATCGCGTGACACAAACGGACAGGAGCGCGGCGGGGTTGGCGGGCGAGGGGCTCGAAGCGGTGGGACCCGCGATCGTCCTTGTCGAGCCTCAGCTCGGCGAGAACATCGGCATGGTGGCGCGGGCGATGGCGAATTTCGACCTTCGCGATCTGCGCATCGTCGCTCCGCGCGACGGCTGGCCGAACGAGCGGGCGCGGGCGGCGGCCTCCGGCGCAATTCACGTGATCGATGCCGCGCGGGTCTTCGCCGGTGTGGAGGAGGCGGTCGCCGACCTTACCTATGTGGTCGCGACGACGGCGCGGCCGCGCGACAGCCTGAAACCCGTGCGTGGGCCGGACGAGGCGGGGACGGATTTGCGCGGGCGCATCTCGGCGGGTCAACCGGCCGGTATTCTCTTTGGGCGCGAGCGCTTCGGCCTCTCGAACGAGGAGGTCGGCCTTGCCGACGAGATCGTCACGTTTCCGGTCAACCCTGCCTTCGCCTCGCTTAATATCGCGCAGGCGGTGCTGCTCATGAGCTACGAATGGATGCGCTCGGGCGAGGAGATGGCCAAGGGGCGCGCCCACGTGCCGACCGAGGCGCCGCCTGCCGAGAAGGTCGATCTCTATCGCTTCCTCGACCATCTGGAGGGAACGCTCGACACGGCGCAGTATTTCCACCCGCCGGAGAAACGCACCGCCATGACGCAGAAGGTGCGCACGATCCTGACGCGGGCGGCCTTCAGCGAAATGGAGGTGCGCACGCTGCGCGGCATGTTGCGCCATATCGAGCGGCGGATGAAGGCGGGGCCGGGGAAGCGGTCGAATGGCGCTCCGGCCGGGGACGAAACAGCGTGAGCGAGCGCCCGGTCCTTCTCTTCGATTCCGGCGTCGGCGGCCTCACGGTGTTGCGTGAGGCGCGCGTGCTTATGCCCGGACGGCGCTTCGTCTACGTCGCCGACGATGCGGCGTTTCCATACGGCGATTGGGAGGAGGAGGCGCTGCGGGCGCGGCTCGTCGAACTTTTCGGCCGCCTCATCGCCGAGCACGATCCGCTGATCGCGGTCATTCCCTGCAACACGGCTTCGACGCTCGCGCTCGGCGACCTGCGCGCCGCCTATCCCGAGATGCGCTTCGTCGGCACGGTGCCGGCGATCAAGCCGGCGGCGGAGCGCACGCGATCGGGCCTCGTCTCGGTGTTGGCGACGCCGGGAACGGTGAAACGGCAGTACACGCGCGATCTCATCCGGCAATGGGCATCGAAATGCCATGTCCGGCTCGTCGGCAGCGTTCATCTGGCGGCGCTGGCCGAGGCCTACATGCGGACCGGCTTTGTCGACGAGGAGGCGGTGCGTGCGGAGATACTGCCCTGCTTCATGGAGGAGGACGGGCGCCGCACCGACATCGTGGTGCTCGCCTGCACGCATTACCCGTTTCTCGTCAACCGCATGCGCAAGACGGCGCCGTGGCCGGTGGACTGGCTCGATCCCGCAGAGGCGATCGCCCGTCGGATGCTGACGCTGCTGCCGCGTGTAGAGGGTACCGAGAACGGAGCCCAACGCGGAGGAGAACCGCAGGGTGCAGATCGGGCCATCTTCACATCCGGGCCCCCGGACCAGGCGACGCTCTGGCTTGTGCGCGGTTTCGGGCTTGCCGCCTGAAATCGCCGGATCGGCATGTTTCCCGACGTGAGCGAGACAGTGCAGCGCAAATAATTCGAGCCATGCTTTGCCCTATGGGGAACGTCAGGGAGGGCGGGGCGTTCGGGGTGCGAATGGAACCTCGAGCAAAACGGACACGCCCCGCATGGATATCATCCGCATCATCATCGCGATCTTTCTGCCGCCCTTGGCAGTCCTGACGCAGGTCGGCCTCGGCAAGCATTTCTGGATCAACCTCGTGCTGACGCTGCTCGGCTGGCTTCCAGGCGTGATCCACGCTTTCTACGTGATCGGGAAGTACTGAGGTCGCAAACGTGCGATCCTATCGCCGACAGCGGGTCGTCGTGTCGAAGCCGGACTCGACGAGAAGGGGACCTTGCTCCCCGACGACCTCTCGGTGTTTGGCTTTCCCATCATGGAGGTCGAACTGCACCCGGTTCCCTCGCCACCGGCCGTCATCGGGTTGACATCATTCCATCCTTTCACTAGGCAGACCCCAGCAGGACGAGCGCTAGCGCCCGTCCTGTTTCAACGTGTCCCGTGATCGGCCCCGCATCGCGCGTCGGCTGGTCTGTCGGCCTTTCCCACAAAAGCGTGGGATCGGGCAGAGGAGGGTGCGTTTCCTCGCCCGGCCGGATGGGCCGCCGGGTTTTCAATTCGAAGGAAATGCTGTGACGAAGCGCGCAGAATCAAAGTACAAAATCGATCGCCGCATGGGCGAAAACATCTGGGGCCGTCCGAAGTCCCCGGTCAACCGCCGCCAGTACGGCCCGGGCCAGCACGGCCAGCGGCGCAAGGGCAAGGTCTCCGACTTCGGCGTTCAGCTCCGCGCCAAGCAGAAGCTGAAAGGCTATTACGGGGACGTCTCCGAGAAGCAGTTCCGCAAGACTTACGAGGAAGCTGCGCGCCGCAAGGGCGACACCTCGGAAAACCTGATCGGCCTGCTCGAGAGCCGGCTCGACGCCGTCGTGTTCCGTTCGAAGTTCGTCGCCACGGTCTTCGCTGCGCGCCAGTTCGTCAATCACGGCCATATCAACGTCAATGGCGTGCGCACGAACATCGGCTCCTATCTCTGCAAGGCCGGCGACGTGATCGAGATCCGTCCGAAATCGAAGCAGCTCGCCGTCGTCCTGGAGGCGACGCAGCTCGCCGAGCGTGACGTTCCTGACTATATCGAGGCCGATCACCAGAAGATGGTTGCGACCTACCAGCGTGTTCCTGGCCTTTCGGATGTGCCCTACGCCGTCCAGATGGAACCGAACCTCGTCGTCGAGTTCTACTCGCGCTAATGTGCTGAGCGAAGGATCGACAGGAAAGGCCGCCTTGTGCGGCCTTTTTGCTATGGAAGGGACGGTAGCGGATGGGCACCTTCTCCGTTGTGGGGAAGGTGCCGCGAAGGGTGGATGAGGGCGCGCAGCACGTAAGAAGTACTCCTTCGGTTCATGCCTTTGAAAAGAGCCTCTCATCCCGCCGCCGCGACCTTCTCCCCGCAGCGGAGAAGAAAGTTTTCCTCATGCGCGCCGTCTTTGTCATTCGCCGCGTGGTTCGTTAAAGACGTCGGCGACGGGAAGGACATTGCCATGCTGGACGAAGCTGAGCCTCCGGCGCGCTCGAACGATGCCCTCGCGGACTCCGTCGCGGACGGCGCTCACTCGCTCTTCGCCTCTTCGCCCGATACCGTTGCTTTCAAGAAGCTCCGCAAGCGGCTGACGCGGCAGGTGCGAGAGACGATCGAGAGCCATCGGATGGTGCGGCCGGGGGCGCGGTGGCTCGTGGGGATTTCCGGCGGCAAGGATTCCTATGCACTGCTCGCGATCCTGTCGGATCTCAGATGGCGCGGGCTGCTGCCGGTCGATCTTTTCGCTTGCAATCTCGACCAAGGCCAGCCGGGTTTTCCGAAGGACGTGCTGCCGGACTTTCTGAAGCGACACGCCATTCCGCACCGGATCGAGGTGCGCGACACCTATTCGGTGGTGACGGAGAAGGTGCCGGCGGGAGCGACCTATTGCGCGCTCTGTTCGCGGCTGCGGCGCGGCCATCTCTACCGGGTCGCGCGGGAGGAGGGGTGCGAGGCGCTCGTCCTCGGGCATCACCGCGACGACTGCCTCGAGACCTTCTTCCTCAACCTCTTCCACGGGGGCAAGCTCTCGGCGATGCCGGCGAAGTTCCTGAACGACGACGGCGACGTGATGGTGCTGCGTCCGCTGATCCATTCGGCGGAGGAGGACATCGAGCGTCTCTCGGCGGCGCTCGCCTTCCCGATCATTCCCTGCGACCTCTGCGGAAGCCAGGACGGGCTGCAGCGCAACGTGACGAAGGCGATGCTGGCCGACATGGAACGGCGCTTTCCCGGGCGCAAGGAGACGATGCTGCGTGCGCTTTCGCATGTGAGCCCCAGTCATCTTCTCGACGGCAAGCTTTTCGACTTCGCCTCGCTCGCCATCGCCGACCCGGACGTAGCCGTCCCTGCCAGTGAAGGCGTCTGATAAATGAACCGCTTCGACATCGACCACCTCGCCGCCATTCTGCGCGACGCCGCGCGAGAGGAGATCCTGCCGCGGTTTCGCCGGCTCTCCTCGGGCGACGTCAGGCAGAAGACCTCGGCAACGGACCTTGTGACGGAGGCGGACGAGGCGGCAGAGCGATTCATCATGGCCCGCTGCGCGGAGGCCTTTCCGTCAGCCGTCTTCGTCGGGGAAGAACTCGTCGCCTCCGATCCTTCGGCGCTTGCACTTGTCGGAACATCGGAGCTTGCAATCGTCGTCGATCCGATCGACGGAACGGCGAACTATGCCGCCGGAGCGCCACTGTTCGCCGTCATGGCCGCGGTCGTCGCGAAGGGCGAGACGGTGGCCGGCCTCATCTATGATCCGATGGGCGACGACCTCGTCGTGGCCGAGATGGGATCAGGCGCGTTTCAGCGGGGATCGGACGGGCGATCGACGCGTCTTGCCGTTGCGCCTGCCGTTCCCGTCGCGGAGATGGTCGGCGTTGCCTCGCATACCTATCTGCCGCAGACGGAGCGCGCAGCCTTCCTGTCCGCCTTCTCGACGGTCAAGATTCTCGGCAACTATCGCTGTGCCGGGCACGAGCAAGACGTGCTCAGCAAGTCCGCCGAGTAACTCCCGACCGGCTCGCAACGGCAAACGGCCGGTTGA
>JACMIV010000070.1 GCA_014380965.1 Rhizobiaceae bacterium
AACAATGCGTCGACCTCGGCGAGCTGCCCCGGCGCCTGGTAGGCGCCCCGCCCCATCATCACGCCGTCGGCCGCGCCGATCTGCCGGGCGGCCTCCTCGATCGTCCCGAGCCCGCCATTGAGGCCGACGAACACGCCCGGCAGCCTTTGTTTCAGCCGGTGGACGCGGCCGTAGTCGAGCGGCGGGATGTCGCGATTCTCCTTGGGGCTCAGCCCTTGAAGCCATGCCTTGCGCGCATGCACCCAGATGCCGGAGACACCCGCCGCCACCGCTGCATCCGCCAGATCGTCGAGTGCCGGCTCGGGGTCCTGTTCGTCGACGCCGATCCGGCACTTCACCGTGACGGGAACGCTCACCGCCCCGGCGATCGCGGCGAGGCACTCCCCGACCAGCGCCGGCTCGCGCATCAGACAGGCCCCGAAGGCGCCCGACTGCACCCGGTCCGACGGGCAGCCGACATTGAGGTTCACCTCGTCGTAGCCGAAGCCTTCGGCGATCCTTGCCGCCTTCGCGAGCTTGTCCGGATCCGACCCCCCGAGCTGGATCGCCACCGGATGCTCGGCCGCATCGAAGCCGAGGAGCTTCGGCACATCCCCGTGGAGGATGGCGTCGGCCACGACCATCTCGGTGTAGAGCAGCGCGCGCGAGGTCAGTTGCCGGTGGAAGAACCGGCAATGGCGGTCCGTCCAGTCGATCATGGGAGCGACGGCGAAAGGGTGGCGGTAGGGCTGTGTCATTTCTATCTCGGCGAAGCTTTGTGAGGCAAGCGTACGGCCATTTGGAGGACATCACGGAGAAAGCGATCCTCGCGAAAGCGGACTGTCTTGACCACCCGAGCCCACGTGGAGGCCGTTTGGCCATCGGTAAAATCCCCTTCGAGATATCCTTCGACGAAGGCGCCGAACTCTCGCCTTTCCTCGGCACTCAAATTGGAAATGCCGTATGCGGCTAGCCGGCTACGATCGTCGAGACTGTCAAGGTCGTCGAGACATTCAGAGAACACATCCACGGCTTGGCAGAACAACGCGAAGCCGGCTGGCGGGGCCGCGTCTCCCAAGCTCCCGATCTTGCCCTGAGCAAGGAGCCTATAGCGCTCGTCCAGGGTACTCGCTGGCGAACCTGAATTCTTCTTCTTACGATTTGCCATAGCAAGCCTCGAACGACGGAGCAGCGCTGGACACTTCGGACGACCTTCTTGTCGAGAGGCGCTGCCTGCTAGCAGTTTAGCCAACGCCTGCTCTTCGGCGCGACCATCTCGCTCGTTACAGGACGGTCGTACCTGACTTCTCTCTATCACGAAACGAAACGGTCACGTGCCGCCACCCCCGCATCGCAACTTTGCATTTCCCCCGCAAACGCCTATAGGTGCCCAAAATCCGCAGTCACGCCTTTGCGATCCCCGATTTCGACCCCGGGACCCGCACCACGACACACGAGGTATGCCTTTGTCTTCGACCTTCGACCGGGTGGCCGACATCATCGCCGAGACGAGCGAGATCGACCGCGCGCAGATCACGCCCGAGAGCCACACGATCGACGATCTCGGCATCGACTCGCTCGATTTCCTCGACATCGTCTTCGCCATCGACAAGGCGTTCGGCATCAAGATCCCCCTCGAGCAGTGGACGCAGCGCGTCAACGAGGGCGAGGCGGCGACGGAGGAGTATTTCGTGCTGAAGAACCTCTGCGCCAAGATCGATGAGCTGCGCGCGGCGAAATCCTCGGCCTGACACCGAAGCAGCCTCCGACCGCGATGGAAGCCGAATGACACAGCCAAGAGCGGACGTGCTCGTCACCGGAATCGGCCTCGTGTCCTCGCTCGGCGAGGGGATCGAGGCCCATCTCGACCGACTGGGCACCGACGCGGTGCCGCAGCCCGAAATCGACACCGAGCGCTTCGCCCCCTACTTCGTGCATCCTCTACCCCCGATCGATTGGTCGCTGCAGATCCCCAAGAAAGGCGACCAGCGCCAGATGGAAACCTGGCAGAAGCTCGGCACCTATGCGGCCGGGCTCGCGCTGAAGGATGCCGGGATCGAGGACAGCGAGGAGGCGCGCTCGAAGGTCGACATGATCGTCGCCGCCGGCGGCGGCGAACGCGACACGACGGTCGACGCGCTTGTCATGGACCGCGCGCGGGGACTTGCCGACCGCCAAGCGCTCGTCAACGAGCTGCTCTCGACAGAACTCCGCCCGACGCTGTTCCTGGCACAGCTTTCGAACCTCATGGCCGGCAACATCTCGATCGTCCACAAGGTGACGGGCTCCTCCCGCACGTTCATGGGCGAGGAGGGCGCAGGCATTTCTGCGATCGCAACCGCAACGGCGCGCATCGCGTCCGGCCAGAGCGACATCTGCCTCGTCGGCGGCGCCTTCTCGGCCGAGCGCAAGGACCTTCTGACGAACTACGAGCTCGGCGGCCATCTCCTCTCCGGCGAATGGCGCCCCGTCTTCGGCCGTACCGAGGAGCATGGCGGCTTCACCGTCGGAAGCGTCGGCGCGTTTCTCGTGCTCGAGTCGGCGGCGCATGCACAGGCGCGCGGCGGGACGGGCTATGCCCGGATCGACGGCGTCGTCGCCGATCGCGGCCCGCGCGACCCGGTCTCGCTTGCCGCCCGGCTCGATGGTCTCTTCGCCGCCAGCGGCGCGAGCGACGATCACCTCCTCATTCTCTCGGGCGCGAGCGGCATCGCAAGCCTCTCGCAGACCGAGCGCGACGCGCTGCGGGCGAGGTTTCCGCATGCCGCGCTCCGCAGCTACGGCACGCTCCTCGGCCAGTCCTTCGAGGCGCAGTTCTCGGCCGGCGTCGCGCTGGCGGCAGCGGCTCTCGCACGGCGCAAGGGCCTGCCGCCGTTCGACGGGCGCGTCGAGAACCAGGTCGGCTTCACCCCGTCA
>JACMIV010000071.1 GCA_014380965.1 Rhizobiaceae bacterium
AGGAGCGGCGGCCGCGGCGTCGACGGCAGGAGCGGCGGCGTCCTGCGCGAAAGCCGCTGTCGCGGCAAGGCCGGCGAGGATCGCGGCCGAAAGGAGGGTCTTGGCAAAACGCATGAGGGGTCTGTCCTTTCTCAAAGGGCGTTCGCGTCGATTTCGCCGGTGCGGATGCGCACGGCGGAATCGATGCCGAAAACGAAGATCTTGCCGTCGCCGATCTGGCCGGTCTTTGCGGCCGCGGTGATCGCCTCGACGGCACGGTCGACCATGTCGGCCGATACGGCGACCTCAACCTTCAGCTTGGGCAGGAAGCTGACGGCGTATTCCGTGCCGCGGTAGATTTCCGTATGGCCCTTCTGGCGGCCATAGCCCTTCACTTCGGTAACGGTCAGGCCCTGGATGCCGACGGCCGTCAGCGCTTCGCGGACCTCGTCGAGCTTGAAGGGCTTGATGATGGCCATGACGATTTTCATGTGCACCTCTAACGTTGAGCGGCGGGCAAGGGATGTGCCGGTCTGCCGAGCCATCGGCCCTCGGGACAGGATGTCGGGAGGGTGACTGGTGCGAGGCTATTCAAGCCCTGTGCCAACCCGGACGCGCCGTCGCCTTTTCGCCGCATTCCAGCAGCGGCAAGCGTCGGTCGCCCAATTTGGAATCACCCTTCACCGCTCAATCGGCGATCATCTGCCCTAAAAAAATGCAGAAGATGAAATATTATGCACCTAAAGCGTAACTCGGCCCGCGGAGTTGCCCTGCCCCACCCCGCTCCGTCCCGGCTCCGGCCTTCCTCATCCGAGCCCGGAGTCCCGCTTTGGCCGGATCAGCCCTTCCTGCGCCACCGAGGCGACGAGGCGGCCGTCTTCGGTGAAGAGCGAGCCGCGCGTCAGTCCCCGCCCGCCGGACGAACTCGGGCTGTCCTGCGCATACAGCATCCAGTCGCAGACTTTTACCGGGCGGTGGAACCACATGGAATGATCGAGGCTCGCCGCCTGGATGCGCGTGTCGAAGATCGACAGCCCGTGCGCAAAGAGCGAGGTGTCGAGCAGCGTCATGTCCGAGAGGTAGGCGAGGACCGCCGCATTCAGCGCCGGGTCGTCGCCGACGTCCGAAAGCGCGCGCACCCAGATGCGCTGCTCGGGATCGAGCTTGTCGGAGGTGAGATAGTGGTCGAACGAGACCGGGCGGAATTCGATCGGACGCGGCCGCCTCCAGTAGCGCTGCACCGGCTCGGGAGCCTTTTCGAGCAGCATCGCCGACAGTTCCTCGCCATGCGGGAGATCGTCGGGCTTTGGCACCTTCGGCATATCCACCTGATGCGTCAGCCCTTCCTCGAAGACCTGGAACGAGGCGGAAAGCGCGAAGATCGCGTGGCCGTGCTGGATCGCGAGGACCCGCCGCGTCGTGAAGGAACCGCCGTCGCGGATGCGGTCGACGTCGTAGACGATCGGCACCTTCGGATCGCCCGGCCGCAGGAAATAGCCGTGCAGGGAATGGACCTGCCGCGCCGGCTCGACCGTGCGCTGCGCAGCGACCAGCGCCTGCGCGATCACCTGCCCGCCGAAGACGCGCTGCCAGCTCTGGTCCGGGCTGATGCCGCGGAAGAGGTTCTCTTCCAGCCGCTCGATGTCGAGCGTCGCCAAGAGCTTGCCAACCCCGTCGTCCATATCCGGCTCTTCCCGTCCCGTCCCGTTGCGGTGCGCGGCGAAGGATGTCTCGGCAGGAACCCTCGTGCCGGGTCATCGAACAGCTTGGAGCCCACCCGTCAACCGCAGGCCTGCGGCAAGCGGCCTCTTTTGTTGTCCGCAGGCACCAGACCCCCTAGATCAGCACGGAGACGGAAAGACGCGAAAGACCCGAGGAGACGCTCCATGTCAGAGTTCAGCAGTGCGGCCGCAGACGCTGGATCGCGCGAGGCGCCGGACGCGGGCGGGCGCGTCGATCTCCTTGTCGCGGGTGCCGGCTATGTCGGCCTTGCCACCGCCGTCGCCATTGCGGACGCCGCGCCCGGTCTCAAGATCCTCGTCGTCGACGCCGCGCCCGACGGGGCATGGCAGAAGGATGGACGCGCATCGGCCGTCGCCGCCGCCGCCATCCGCATGCTGACGACGCTCGGCATCTGGCACAAGCTCGAGCCCGAAGCGCAGCCGATCACCGAGATGATCGTGACGGATTCCAGGACCTCCGACGTCGTGCGCCCCGTCTTCCTGACGTTCGGCAGCCAAGGGGGCGGCAGCCGAGGGGGCGGCGCAGAGACCTCGCCCGGCGAGCCCTTCGCCCACATGGTGCCGAACGTCGCGCTCAACGGTGCCCTGCGCGAGCGGGCAGAGACCCTCGGCATCGAGGTGAGGTCGGGAACGGCGGTGACCGCGATCGAACATCGCGCCGCTTCGATCGGCGTCCGACTGTCGGGTGGGGACGGGAGTGACGGCACCACCATCGACGCAAGGCTCCTCGTCGCCTGCGACGGCCTGAAATCG
>JACMIV010000005.1 GCA_014380965.1 Rhizobiaceae bacterium
CGATCGCCATGAACCGCATCGCCCACCTCTACAAGGACGGGGTCGGCGTCGAAGCCGACAAGGTCGAGGCAGCGAAATGGTCGGTCCTCGCCAAGCGCGCGGCGAACACGGATGCCGTCCTCGACGACTTCTTCCGCACGCTCGACGAGCCGACCCAGCGCGGCGCACTCGACGCCGCCAACCGCTTCCGCGCCGGCTGACGTCGCGCCGACTTCGAGGGCGGATCTGGCGGTTGCCCGTCTAGCCGAAAGCCGGCGCGCCATGGCGGCGCTCTTGAACGAGCCCCTGTTTTATGGTCTTGACCCTGCCGACGCCCGGTGCGGGCCTCCCATTCCCCGAGTTTTGACGATGAAGATCAACGGAAACGAAATCCGTCCCGGCTACGTGATCGAACATTCCGGCGGGCTTTGGGCCGCGGTGCGCACCAATCACGTCAAGCCCGGCAAGGGCGGCGCCTTCAACCAGGTCGAGCTGAAGAACCTCATCGACGGCACCAAGCTGAACGAGCGTTTTCGCTCGTCCGAGACGGTCGAGCGCATCCATCTCGACATGAAGGATTTCACCTTCCTCTATGCCGAGGGCGAGCAGCTCGTCTTCATGGACATAGAGACCTACGAGCAGCTCGAACTCGCCAAGGACTTCGTTGGCGACCGTGCTTCCTTCCTGCAGGACGGCATGAAGGTCACGGTCGAGCTCTACGAAGACCGCCCGATCGGCATCGCGCTGCCGGACTACGTGACGCTCGAGATCATCGAGGCCGATCCCGTCGTGAAAGGGCAGACCGCGGCCTCCTCCTACAAGCCCGCCAAGATGGAGAACGGCATCCGCGTGATGGTGCCGCCCTTCATCGAGACCGGCGAGCGCATCGTCGTCGACACCAACGAGATCACCTACGTCCGCCGGGCCGAGTGATCGCCGCATCGGCGCTCCCCGTGAGCGCCGGATGGATTTCTTGACGTCGGCAGCGCCGGCTCCGTTCGGCGGCCCGTTTTGAACAACGGTGCCGCCTTTCCCGATTTGAAGGCATTTCTCCATGGCCCGTTCGCCGCTCCTCAACGTGATGACGCAGACCGCGCTGAAGGCCGGCCGCTCGCTGACCCGCGATTTCGGCGAGGTCCAGAACCTCCAGGTCTCGATGAAGGGCCCCGCCGACTTCGTCTCCAATGCCGATCGCAAGGCGGAGGAGATCGTCTTCCAGGAACTCTCGCGCGTGCGGCCCGACTGGGGTTTCCTAATGGAGGAGCGCGGTGCGATCGAAGGTAAGGACACCCAGCACCGCTGGATCGTCGACCCGCTCGACGGCACGACCAACTTCCTCCATGGCATCCCGATCTTCGCCGTCTCGATCGGGCTCGAACGCGACGGCGAGGTCGTTGCGGGCGTCGTCTTCAATCCGGCGATGGACGAGCTCTACTCTGCGGAAAAGGGCGGCGGCGCTTTTCTGAACGATCGCAGGCTGCGCGTCGCGGCGCGCCAGAAGCTGCCGGAGGCGCTGTTCGGCACGGGCGCGCCCTTTCTCGGGCGCGGCGACCATGCGCGCTTCCTCTACGAGTTCCGGCAGGTGATGAGCGAGACGGCGGGCGTCCGGCGCCTTGGCGCGGCCTCCCTCGATCTTGCCTATGTCGCCGCGGGCCGGCTCGACGGTTTCTGGGAGCGCGACCTCCAGCCCTGGGACACCGCTGCCGCTGCCGTGATCATCCGCGAGGCCGGCGGCTTCATCAGCGGCATCGACGGGTCGAAGTTCGATCATCTTCAGGGCGATGTCGCCTGCGGGAACGAGGCGATGCACAAGGCACTTCTCGGCCAGCTCCAGATCGCGGAAAACGCGTTCCGTGCGCCTCGGGCCTGACCGAGCGGTGCGAAGGGCGAAAAATCTCGGCGGTTCCAGAGACTTGGGCGTCCGCTTCGACGAGCGGCGTTTGAAAACGGCGCAATCTCCGCTAGGCTGATCAAGTGCCGCGGACGGCATGCTCGGGATGGTCGACGAAAGCAATGCAGGTCTTCAGTGCGCCGCAGGACGAGACACGGCCGGAGGGGTTCCACACGGAGCGCCTCGCGAGCCCCATGGTGTTCCTCTGGTCGATGCTGGTGTTCCTCGCCCTTGTCGGCTTCGTCGCCGCAATCCTGTCGCGTCAGGTCGAAAGCGCCTTTTCCACCAATCCCGGCCTCAACGGCCTCATCGCCGGCGTGCTCGGCATCGGCGTCTTCCTCGGGCTCATGCAGATCGTGCGGCTCGCCCGCGAGGTCCGCTGGGTCAACGCCTTTCGCGACGGGGCGAGCGACTTCGAGGCGTTGAAGGACCCGATCCTGCTCGCGCCGATGCGTGCCCTCATCGGCCGCAGGCGTCAGCTCGCGCTCTCCACCCAGTCGATGCGCGCCGTCCTCGATTCGGTCGCGACCCGCCTTGACGAGGCGCGCGACATCGCCCGATACCTGATCGGCCTGCTCATCTTCCTCGGCCTGCTCGGCACGTTCTGGGGGCTTCTCGGCACGATCGGCTCGATCGGCAACACGATCCAGTCGCTCGATCCTGCGGGCGGCGATACCGCAAGCGTCCTGTCGGCCCTGAAGGCGGGGCTTGCCGCGCCGCTCGAAGGCATGGGCACGGCCTTCTCCTCCTCTCTGTTCGGCCTGTCGGGCTCCCTCGTCCTCGGCTTCCTCGATCTCCAGGTCGGCCGCGCGCAGAACCGCTTCTACACCGACCTCGAGAACTGGCTGTCTTCGGTAACCGACGTTGGTTCCGACATGCTGCTGCCGCCCGCGTCTGGGACCGCGCAGCGCATCGTCTCCCCCGCCGGTGAAGAAATGCAGGCGATCGCCGAGACGCTGAACCGCCTTGTGCAGGACCAGTCGGCGACGCCGCGTGCGACGGCGGCCATGGCGAGCCTTGCCGAAAGCATCCAGGGTCTCGTCCAGCACATGCGCTCCGAGCAGCAGTTGCTGCGCGATTTCGTCGAGACCCAGGCCGGCGAGCAGCGCGAGATGCGCGGCGTCCTCGACCGCCTGTCCAAGTCGATCGCGACCGGCCGGGACGGGAAGTAGGCCATGGCGCTCTCGCGCAACCGCAGGTCCGAGCGAACGGTCGACTACTGGCCGGGTTTCGTCGACGCACTGTCGACTCTCCTCCTCGCCATCATGTTCCTTCTCTCGGTGTTCGTGCTCGCGCAGTTTCTCCTCAGCCGCGAAATCTCGGGGCAGGACGACGCGCTCGACCGCTTGAATTCGCAGATCAACGAGCTGACGCAGCTTCTGTCGCTGGAGCGCTCCAGCGGCCAGGATTTCGAGGATCAGATCGCCAGTCTCCAGGCCTCGCTCCAGAGTGCCGAGAACGACCGTTCGCGCCTCCAGAGCGCGCTGAATTCCGGTGCGGGGGCAGCCGACGGCGCTGTCGCACGCGCCGAGGCGCTGGCGGGGGAACTCGGCGAACAGCAGGAGATTTCCCAGCGCGCCCGGGCGCAGGTGGAGCTCCTGAACCAGCAGCTGACCGCGCTTCGCCAGCAGATCGCCTCGCTCGAGGAAGCGCTGGAGGCCTCCGAATCGCGGGATCGCGAAAGCCAGACCCGGATCGCCGATCTCGGAAGCCGCCTGAACGTCGCGCTCGCCCAGCGCGTCCAGGAACTGGCGCGCTACCGGTCCGACTTCTTCGGCCGCC
The DNA here is from genome assembly GCA_014380965.1 of Rhizobiaceae bacterium. GTDB lineage: Bacteria > Pseudomonadota > Alphaproteobacteria > Rhizobiales > Rhizobiaceae > Plantimonas. The sequence goes on from JACMIV010000005.1 coordinate 3,653, forward strand.
TGCGCGAGATTCTCGCGGACCGCGAAAACATCCGCATCGTCGGCGATCGCTTCGTCTTCCAGTCCGAGGTGCTGTTTCCGTCCGGCTCGGACGTTCTGGAGCCCGCGGGCGAAGCGGAGATGCAGCAGCTCGCTGCCGCCATCGTCGAACTCGCACGCGAGATTCCGTCCGATATCAACTGGATCATCCGCGTCGACGGCCATACGGACAACGTTCAGCTCTCGGGCGCGGGACGCTTTTCCGACAACTGGCAACTCTCCACCTCCCGCGCCGCCTCCGTCGTCAAGTATCTGATCACGCAAGGGGCGCCGGCGGACCGGCTGGCCGCCACGGGCTTCGGCGAGTTCCAGCCGATCGAGGCGGGGGATACTCCCGAGGTGCGCTCGCGCAACCGGCGGATCGAGCTGAAGCTGACCGAACGGTAGGCCGTCCCCCTCGACAGGATATCTCGAGACCGTCAGCACGACTGAGTATAGCCGTCAAACTCGCGGCGTGTCTTGGAAGTGGATCGACGCCTCCGCGCCGATTGGCATGGACAAGAACCGTTCGCTCGTCTTTATTCGTGCGGCGCGGGGGAAATCTTTTTTCGAACGCTTGGACCGCGAGCGGAGCTGCGTCGATGAACGTCATGTCCGGCGTAAAACTGCAGAACAAGCGCATCGCGAAACTGACGACGCCGCTGGGCGACGATGTGCTCGTCGCCTCGCGCTTCGACGGCAACGAGGGCATGAGCCAGCTCTTCGAGTTCCGGATCGAGGCGATGGCGTCCGACGCCGATCTCGACCTCGATGCCCTCATCGGCCGTAACACGACGATGAGCCTCGATACTCCGGATGGCGGCGTCCGGCATTTCGACGGGATCGTCGTCGAGGCCGAATGGGCCGGCCAGCGCTACAGCGACTTCGTCTATCGCATGGTGCTGCGCCCCTGGTTCTGGCTAACGTCGCGCCGCACCGACTGCCGCATCTTCCACGAGAAGACCGCCCCGGAGATCGTCGAGGCGGTGATGGGCGGCCATCCCTTCGCCGTCTTCGAGAACATGCTGACCAAGTCCTACCCGACGCTCGAATACACCGTGCAGTACCGCGAGAGCGACCTCGCCTTCTGCTGCCGGATGATGGAGAAGCATGGGATCGGCTACTACTTCCGCCATGAGCCGAGCCAGCATGTGCTGGTGATGTCCGACAGCCTGTCGTCCTACGACACGATTCCGGGAGACGTGCGCCCCTTCATCCCGAAGGCGCAGCGCGAGCATGTCGATGGCGAGCACGTCTACATGCTGGTTCCCAAGCGTCGCTTCACCTCGGGGCGGGTGGCGCTGAACGCCTACGACTTCAAGAAGCCGACCATCTCGCTGCGCACCGAGGCGGAAGGGTGCTCGGCCTACGAACACGCCAAGCTCGAGGTCTACGACTATCCCGGCCAGTACGTGGAGAAGAAGGTCGGCTCGGACTATTCGACCGCCCAGATCAACGCCGAGCAGGCGCGCGACCATCGGCGGGTGGTCGGCGGCGACATGCCGTCCGCCAGTCCCGGCCAGCTGATGACGCTGACGAAGCATCCCAAGGGCTCGGAGAACGCCGAGTACCTCATCCTCGGCGCCAGCCACGCCTTCGCCTCGCAGGCCTACCGGACCGGCAACAACGACGAGGACACCTATCACGGCACCTACGAGCTGCTGCCGTCCTCCATCGACTACACGCCGCCGATGGCGACCGAGAAGGCCCGTGTCTACGGGCCGCAGACGGCGGTCGTCGTCGGGGAGGGCGAGATCGACGTCGATAAATACGGCCGCATCCTCGTCCATTTCCACTGGGACCGGCTGAACGACAAGTCGCGCCGGGTCCGCGTCTCGCAGAACTGGGCCTCGAAGGGCTGGGGCGGGATGGTCATCCCGCGCATCGGCATGGAGGTGATCGTCGACTTTCTGGAGGGCGATCCGGACGAGCCGATCGTCACCGGCTGCGTCTACCACGGCCAGAACATGCCGGCGAACACGCTGCCGCAATACAAGACGCGCTCCGACTTCAAGACCGACACGCATCAGGGCTCGGGCTACAACCAGCTCCGCTTCGAGGACGAGAACGGTCAGCAGGAGATCTTCCTGCAGGCCGAGAAATATCTGAACGGTTTCGTCAAATCGGACGAGACCTGGAAGATCGACGGCTCGCGCCACCGCGACGTCGCGGGATCCCAGTCCGAGGCGATCGGCGGGCACAAGGACATGCAGGTGACCGGCAACCACCGCGAACTGACCAAGGGCAGCCACCACTTCATCGTGGAGCAGGCCCAGACCGGCGAAATCTCGGGCAACGACCATCTGAAGGTGGGCGGCAACAAGGTGACGAAGATCGACGGCGACAGCCTGACCGGCGTCGGCGGCTCCGTCGTCGTCTCCGCCGCCTCGATCACCCTCACCGTCGGCGGCAACTTCATCAAGATCGACCCGAGCGGCATCCAGATCGAAGGGACGATGGTTCGGATCAACTGCGGTGGTTCGCCGGGTGCCCCGCCGTCGCCGCCGTCAAAGCCGGACAAGTACGCCGGACCACATGCCAAGCGCTACGACCGGTCGTTCAAATTCTGATTTTGCACCGGATTTTTGCGCAGAGTATGTGCTTAATTCCGATGGACACGGGGAAGCGTGCGAGCTTCGTAGATTTTGTACCGCGTCCAGATTGCGTAGCGGCAGAAGTTGCAAAGCAAGCATTCGGGTAATTTTAGTGCATCCTTCCGACCCGTAGTACGTTAGAAGACAAGCGATGAAACTGACCTTAATCAGCTTCTCTTCTTTGGTACTTCTCTGTAGCTGCGCTCGAATGCCAAGTCCGATTTTTTCCGACGATGGCTCGTCTCTGTCGTTCGCAGGCAAAACCCAATTTATCTACGTTCGAAGAGGACAACTTCCCACGCGATGCGAGCGAGCGCCTGATCCGGATTGGAACAGTGGGAGAAGTATTGTACCCGCCAGCTGCGCCGACGGAACCGCGGCGCAATTTGAACGGACGACCGGGCCATATTTCGCTTGGATACAAGTCAGATTTGATGGCCGAGAGTTCGTGGAGCCAGGCGATAAGTTTGTTGGCTCCAGCACCTCAGACGCTGCCTTGCAAGGATGGCGGCCTTAAATACACTACCAACACGCGCTAACGCGCACCAAACGTGTCGTTGATCGTTCTATGCGTGATGGAAATTTGGCTTTGGGCAAAACGACCCCTCATGTTAAGCTACACAAAGTTGCTAAGCGAGATAGCTTTCCGCTTTGATACAGCTCTTGCTGAGACGTCGACGGTAACTCCGCGAATCGTAGAGAGGAGTGTATTTTTCCGACGCAAGCCTATTCAGCCGCCCCGATCATCTGCCCGCCCGTCTCGAACTGCAGGCGTGCGAGTCGCGCATAGAGCCCGTTGCGGGCGATGAGCGAGGCGTGCGTGCCCTCTTCGACGATCCGGCCCTCTTCGACCACGAGAATGCGGTCGGCCTTGAGGATGGTTGCGAGACGATGGGCGATGACGAGCGTCGTGCGACCCTTCATCAGGTGCTCCAGCGCCTTCTGCACCAGCACCTCGCTCTCCGCGTCGAGCGCCGATGTCGCCTCGTCGAGGAGGAGGATGGGGGCGTCGCGCAGGATCGCGCGGGCGATGGCGATGCGCTGGCGCTGGCCGCCGGAGAGCGTGACGCCGCGTTCGCCGATCATCGTGTCGAAGCCGTTCTGCATGCGCCCGACGAACTCTTCGGCCAGCGCTGCCCGGGCTGCCCCCTCGACGGCGGCGCGGCTCGGGCCGGGCCTGCCGAGCGCTGTATCCTCGAACTGTCCGAAGGAGATGTTCTCGGCGACGGTCGCCGCGAAGATCGTCACGTCCTGCGGCACGAACGCGATGCGCGAGCGTAGCTCGAAGAGGTCGGCTTTGCGAAGATCCACTCCGTCGACGAGGATGCGGCCGAGGGCCGGGTCGTAGAAGCGCTCGATACGGGAAAACAGCGTCGACTTGCCGGCCCCGGAAGGGCCGACGATGGCGACCGTCTCGCCGGGCCGGACCTCGAAGCTGATCCCTTGCAGCGCGCGCCGCTGGCTGTGCGTCGGATAGGCGAAGGACACGTCCTCGAAGCGCAGCGAGCCGAGCGGCGGCTTCGGGAGGGCGATCGGCGAGGCCGGTGAGGCGATGCCGGGCTCTTCGCGCAGGAGCTCGGTCAGCCGCTCCGCGGCGCCCGCGGCCTGCGAGAGCTCGCCCCAGACTTCCGAAAGCGAGGCGAGCGCGCCCGCGGCGAAGACGGAATAGAGGAGGAATTGCCCGAGCGTCCCGGCGCTCATGGTGCCGACGGCGACGCGTTGCGAGCCGACCCAGAGCACGGCGACGACGGAGGAGAAGATGACGAAGATGGCGAAGGCCGTCAGCGCCGAGCGCGCGACGACCGAGGCGCGCGCCGCCTCGAAGGCGTTGTCGACCGCGCGGGAGAAGCGCCCCGTGGTCGCGGATTCCGCGGTGAAGGCCTGCATCGTCCGGACGGCGCCGATCGCCTCGCTCGCATAGGCGGAGGCTTCCGCCAGCGTGTCCTGCGCCAGGCGCGAGCGCCGGCGGACCGAGCGGCCGAAGGCGACGAGCGGGATGACGACGAGCGGAATGGCGCCGATGACGATCGAGGAAAGGCCCGGGCTCGTCACCGCCATCATCGCCACCGCGCCGATGAGAAGGATGACGTTGCGCAGCGCGACGGAGGCCGTGGCGCCGACGGCGGACTTGATCTGCGTCGTGTCGGCGGTCAGGCGCGAGACGATCTCGCCGGACAGCGTCTTGTCGTAGAAGGCGGGCGACAGCCGCGCGACATGCGAGAAGACGTCCTTGCGAAGATCCGCGACGACCCGCTCGCCGAGCGTGATGACGAAGTAGTAGCGCCCGGCGCTCGCCACCGCGAGGACGACGGACAGGACGAGGAGCATGGCGAAATAGGTGTCGATGAAGCCCGTGTCCGCTGTGGAGAACCCCTTGTCGATGAGGCGGCGCACCGCCATCGGCAGCGACAGCGTGGTCGCGGCGGCAAGAACCAGGAAGACGAGAGCCCAGGCGACGCGCGTCTTCTGCCGTGCGAGGTAAGGATAAAGACGCGCGAGCGGCTTGAGGTCGCGCCGCGCCTTGCGTTCGGCCGCGGCCGTCGTCGTATCGCTCACAGGCGCCTCCTCGGTTTGCCTTGCCCGCCGTCCGGCCCGTCGGCTTCTTCGCGCCGGCGGCCGCGGTGTTCCGTACGTTTCGGCAGGCCGATGGCGGTTGCCGCGGCTCGGCAGGTCTTGTGCCATGTTTGACGACGATGTATAGGCTCACCCTCGAATTTGAAAGCGACCGCGCCCTTTTGCCCGGCATTTGAGTTCATCCCGCGCGACGGCCGCGGGGGGCGGGCTGGGACCGCCGGGGGCAGGAACTGTCCGGGCCAGGACATGCCGCGCGGCGGCTTAACACAGGTGCCGCGTGACGGCGCAACAGGATGGAAGACCGATGAGAGCCAAGATTCATCCCGACTATCACGAGATCACCGTCGTGATGACCAACGGGACCGAGTATGCGACGCGCACCACCTGGGGCAAGGCGGGCGACAAGATGAACCTCGACATCGACCCGACCAGCCATCCGGCGTGGACTGGCGGCAACCAGCAGCTCATGGACCGCGGCGGCCGCGTCTCGCGCTTCAAGAAGCGCTACGAAGGCCTTGGCATCTGATCTGCCCAATCGGCATTTAACGATATCGGCCCGGAGCAATCCGGGCCTTTTTCATGTCGGGATGAGTGCCGCGATGGCTCGTAGTCTGTTCGGGAGCTGGCCCGTCAATACTCCGGGGTCTCGACATAGCCGATCTGCGGGGGGCGTCCCGGCGTTCCGATGAGGTCGCGCGGCGGCCGGACATATTCCGGCACGATATGCGCCAGAAGCTCCAACGCCCGCTGCGAATCGCCGTTGCCGATGGCGACCTCGATCGCGTCGAGATTGCGCTTGAGGAGATTGGCGTCGCTGACTCTGGTGCGGGCGACGAGCAGCCCCGGGCGGCCGGTTCGTTCGATCGTTTCGCCGGCGCTGAACAGCTCCTCGTAAAGCTTCTCGCCTTTTCGAAGGCCGACATACTCTATCTTGACGTCAACAAGCGGTCGTTTTCCGGCGATCTGGATGAGGCGCTCGGCGAGCTCCGTGATGCGGATCGGTTCGCCCATGTCGAGGACGAAGATCTGCCCCTCCGCGGTGCGGTCCGACATGCCGTGACCCGCCGCGTGGAGGATCAGACGTGACGCCTCCGGGATGGTCATGAAATAGCGCGTGATGTTCGGATGCGTCACGGTCAGCGGCCCGCCGCGGGCAAGCTGCTGCTGGAACAGCGGAATGACAGAGCCGGTCGAGCCGAGGACGTTGCCGAAGCGGACCGTCATGAAGCGCGTCGCCGTCTGCGAAAGGTCGAGCGCCTGGCAATAGGCCTCCGCCGCGCGCTTCGTTGCTCCCATGACGCTGGTCGGGCTGACGGCCTTGTCGGTCGAGACCATCACGAGCGCGCTGGCGCCGCAGGCCAGCGCGGCATTGGCGACGTTCCGCGTGCCGAGGAGGTTGGTCTCGATCCCCTCGATCGGGTTGTCCTCGACGATCGGCACGTGCTTCAGCGCCGCGGCATGGAAGATCACGTCGGGACGGTGCTGCGCGAAGACGCGGGCGATCCGGTGGCTCTGGCGCACGTCCGCGACCCGCGAAACGCGCATGAGGCCTGGAAACTCCTCGGCCACCTGAAGGTCGATCTTGTAGAGCGCGTATTCGTTGTTGTCGACGAGCACCAGCTTGGACGGCAGGAAGGCCGCGATCTGGCGCACGAGCTCGCTGCCGATCGAGCCGCCGGCCCCCGTCACGACGACGCAGCGGTCGTTGATGAGCCGCGCCACCTCGCGGATGTCGAGATTGACCTCCTTGCGGCCGAGAAGGTCCTCGAGCGAGACCGGCATCGGCTCGATCGGCTGGTTCTTCTCGATCGCGCCGGCCTTCGTGATGTCCGGCAGTCGCTTGACGGCGATCTTGAAGGGCGCCGCGCGTTCGATGACGGCCGAGAGTTCGCTCGCGGGAGGGTTCGGCGCCGTCACGATGATCTGGCTGATCGGCATCGCCGCGAGAGCGGCATGCTCGATGATGGCCGGCAGGTCGTCGAGCGCGCCGAGGACGCGCGTCCCGTGCAACTGGCGCCGGCGGTTCTTGCGGCGGTCGTCGATGATCCCTGCGATCTGGACGCTCGCATGGCTGCGCCGCTCGTTGCGGATGAAGAGGTCCGCCTGATCGTTGAAGCCGTAGAGGAGAACGTTCTCGGGTGCGCCGGGTATGGCGCCGCGCGAGCGCAGGGACGTGCCGCGTTCCTTGAAGAGGCGGTAGGCGAGACGCGGTCCGCCGAGGCCGACGATCATCACGAACCAGGTCATGATCATCGTCGTGCGCGGAAGATAAACGCCCCGGAAGAGAATGAAATTTCCGAGGAGGAACACTGCGCAGACCACCGTGACGGCCTTCACGATCGACAGCACGTCCAGCAGCGAGGCATAGCGCCAAGCGCCGCGGTTCAGCGAGAAGAGCGGGAACAGTGCGGCGCTGAGGCAGGTGAAGGCGAGGATCATCGCCCAGAGCTGCCAAAGCGTCAGCAGCGGCTCGATGCCCCAAGCCAGAGCCAGCGTCAGCGTGATCGAGACGCCCGCGACGATGACGTCGTGGACGACGCCGAGGGACCGCAGCGAGCCTCGCGGGAGTCTCGAAATCGATCCGAGCAGCGTGTTCATCATCGGCAGCAATTCCCCGGCGGCGGTGTCGCCATCCCCGCGTGCTCTTTTCGAACTAACACGAAATCGCGATCGAGCGATATCGCATCAGGCAATTTCGAAGACGCTGGCGCCCGTGTCGGCCGATCCGACCGCGCGGCGGAACGGCAAAAAGAGCTCGCGGCCAAGACCGAAATCATTGTCCGAGAGGTCGGCCTCCGCGGTCGCGCGCGCCGCGAGCTCGGCGGGATCGACGAGAAGTTGGAGCGTTCCCGCATCGCCGTCGAGCCGGATCATGTCACCCTCGCGGATTTTGCCGATGACGCCGCCGGCCTTGGCCTCCGGCGTCACGTGGATCGCCGCCGGCACCTTGCCCGAGGCGCCGGACATGCGTCCGTCCGTCACGAGCGCCACCTTCTGCCCGCGGTCGAGGAGGATGCCGAGGACGGGCGTCAGGTTATGCAGCTCGGGCATTCCATTCGACTGCGGCCCCTGGAACCGCACGACCGCGATGAAGTCGCCGGTGAGCGACCCCGCCTTGAAGGCGGCCTGGAGCTCCTGCTGGCTGTGGAAGATCTTCGCCGGCGCCTCGACGAGCCGTCGCTCCGGCTTCACCGCCGAAACCTTGATCACGGCGCGGCCGACATTGCCGTCGAGCATCCTGAGGCCGCCGTTTGCGGAGAAGGGCTTGTCGCCCGTCGTCAACACCTTCGGATCACCGCTCTCCTTTGGAGCCGCATCGCGGACGACGGACTGCCCGTCCGGCCCGAGCTTCGCCTCGACCGCATAGGCGCGAAGGCCCGTGCCCCAGGAGGTCTTCACGTCGTCGTGGAGAAGGCCGTGGTCGAGGAGTTCGCGGATGAGGAAGCCCATGCCGCCGGCCGCCTGGAAATGGTTCACGTCGGCAAGTCCGTTCGGATAGACGCGCGCCAGCAGCGGCGTCGCATCGGAGAGGTCCGAGATGTCCTGCCAGGTGAGCTTGATGCCGGCGGCGGCGGCCATGGCCACGAGGTGCAGCGTGTGGTTGGTCGACCCGCCCGTCGCGTGCAGGCCGACGACGCCGTTGACGACGGCCCGCTCGTCGACGACGAGGCCGGCGGGCGTGTATTCGTTGCCGAGCGCGGTGATCGAGAGCGCGCGCTTGGTCGCCTCACGGGTGAGCGCGTCGCGCAACGGCGTGTTCGGGTTGATGAAGGACGAGCCCGGCGTATGGAGCCCCATGATCTCCATCAGCATCTGGTTGGAATTGGCCGTGCCGTAGAACGTGCAGGTGCCAGGCCCGTGATAGGACTTCGATTCCGCCTGGAGCAGTTCCGCCCGTCCGACCTTGCCCTCGGCATAGAGCTGGCGGATGCGGCCCTTTTCGTCGTTCGGAAGCCCCGTCGTCATCGGGCCCGCCGGAATGAACAGGGCCGGCAGGTGTCCGAAGGTGAGGGCGGCGATGACGAGGCCGGGCACGATCTTGTCGCAGACGCCGAGATAGACAGCGGCGTCGAACATGTCGTGCGATAGTCCGACGGCCGCGGACATCGCGATCACGTCGCGCGAGAAGAGGCTCATCTCCATGCCGATCTGGCCTTGCGTGACGCCGTCGCACATGGCGGGCACGCCGCCCGCGACCTGGGCGATGCCTCCCGCCTCCTTTGCCGCCTGCTTGATCAGGGCCGGAAAGGTCTCGAAGGGCTGATGCGCCGACAGCATGTCGTTGTAGGAGGTGATGATGCCGAGGTTGGGCACCTTGTCGCCG
>JACMIV010000072.1 GCA_014380965.1 Rhizobiaceae bacterium
CGTCGCCGAGTTCCAGCGCCGAATGAAGCGCGCGGGACTTGACGATTTTCAGACCGAACAGGCGGTGTAAGCAATGCAAGCTCTTCTCCTCATCGTGGCCGCGCTTCTCGGTCTCGTTCTTTTCGTCGGAGCCGCTCTTGCCCTCTTCGCCGGGTGGACCGCCAAGCGGATCGAACGCACGCTGCCGCCATCGGGCGGCTTCGTCGAGATCGACGGGGCGCGCGTCCACTATGTCGAACGCGGTGAGGGCCCGACGCTGCTCCTCGTCCACGGCCTCGGCGGTCAGCTCCGGAACTTCACGCATTCTCTCACCGAGCGTCTGGACGGTTTCCATGTCGTCGCACTGGATCGTCCAGGCTCGGGCTATTCCGATCGGCAGGATGACGCCAACGCGAGGCTGACGCGGCAGGCGGCGTTTGTCGCCGCCTTCATAGCAGCGAAGAAGCTCGACCGGCCGCTTCTCGTCGGCCACTCGCTCGGCGGCGCCGTGGCGCTCGCCACAGCGCTCGATCATCCTCGGTCGATTTCCGGCCTTGCCCTGCTGGCGCCGCTGACGCACCAGCAGACCGAGATCCCGCCGATCTTCAGGGGCCTCGCCATCGCCTCTCCCACGATGCGCCGGCTCGTCGGCTGGACCCTTGCGATCCCCGCTTCCCTCCGCAACCGCGACGCGGTGATGGCGGCGATCTTCGGGCCGAACGCGCCCCCGCGCGATTTTCCGACGCGCGGCGGCGGCCTTCTCGGCCTCAGGCCTAAAAGCTTCTATGCGACCTCCACCGATTTCATGGCGATCAACCACGATCTGCCGGCGCAGGAGGTCCGCTACGCGGAGCTCGCGATGCCCGTCGGCATCCTGTTCGGCACCGGCGACCGCATCCTCGACCATCGTCGCCACGGCGAGGCGATGGCGGGCAAGATTGCACGGCTCGAGCTCGAGCTCGTCGACGGTCTCGGCCACATGGTTCAAATCTCGGAACCGGACCGGGTGGCGCTGTTCCTGCGGAAGATGGCGGGGAAGACTTTCGCGCCGGGGTGACAGGCAAGAACCGCCCTGTTGCGCTTCGCCGCCATTCTCACGATAAGGGGACACCCTCGGGATGGCTGGCCGCATCGGCCGGCCTTTCGTCGTTCGGTGCGGAACGACTGCACGCAAGGGTGACCCGATCCGCGAAGAGACGATGACGATGGACGATGTGCGTGATGCGAACGCGGCCCCGATGGGCGGCGAGATGGGCCGGATCGACGACGGCCTGTTCGACCTTGCCGGCGGGCACAAGCGCCGCCGCACCTTCGCGATCATCTCCCACCCCGACGCCGGCAAGACGACGCTGACGGAAAAATTGCTCTACGAGAGCGGCGCGATCCGGCTCGCGGGTCAGGTCAAGGAACGCGGCGAGCGCCGGCGCACGCGCTCGGACTGGATGGAGATCGAGCAGAAGCGCGGCATCTCGATCACCTCCTCGGTGATGACCTTCGAATATGACGGCCTCGTGCTCAACCTCCTCGACACACCCGGCCACGCCGATTTTTCCGAGGACACCTATCGGACGCTCACCGCCGTCGATTCCGCCATCATGGTCATCGACGCGGCAAAGGGCATCGAGGCGCAGACGCGAAAGCTCTTCGAGGTCTGCCGGCTTCGCGACATCCCGATCATCACCTTCGTCAACAAGATCGACCGCGAAGGCCGCGATCCGCTCGAAATCCTCGACGAGATCATGTCCTCGCTCGCCCTCGACGTCGCCCCGATCACCTGGCCGATGGGCATGGGCACCGACTTCCGCGGCATCGTCACGCTGAACGAGGACGGCCCAGTCACGCTGACGCGCAATACCAAGGCGCGCTCCGAGCATTCCGGCCTTCAGGACTTCATCGACGACGCGAGCCTGCGGGCGGACCCGATCTTCGGCCCGTCCATCGAGGGCCTCGAGATCGCCCGCATGTCTTTGCCGGGCTTCAACGTCGAGGCGTATCGCGAGGGCCATCTGACGCCCGTCGTCTTCGGCTCGGCGATGCGCGAGGTCGGCGTGCGCGATCTCCTGGAGACGATCTGCCGCTTCGCGCCCTCGCCGCTGCCGCAGCCGGCGAACCCCGCGCCGATCCAGCCCTCGATGCCGGAGGTCTCGGGCTTCGTCCTGAAGGTCCAGGCCAACATGGACCCGAACCACCGCGACCGCATCGCCTTCGTGCGGCTCACCTCCGGCGTCTTCAAGCGCGGCATGAAGCTGCGCAACGTGCGCACCGCCAAGGACATGAAGGTGACGAGCCCGATGTTCTTCTTCGCCAGAGACCGCGCCATCGCCGACGAGGCGGTGGCGGGCGACATCGTCGGCATCCCGAACCACGGCACGCTGTCGGTCGGCGACACGCTGACGGAGGGCTCGGAGTACAATGTCACCGGCATTCCGAGCTTTGCGCCCGAGCTCATCCGGCGCGTGCGCCTGCCTGATTCCATGAAGACCAAGCAGCTTGCCAAGGCGCTCAACGATCTTGCGGAGGAGGGCGTCGTGCAGGTCTTTCGCCCGGTAATCGGTGCA
>JACMIV010000073.1 GCA_014380965.1 Rhizobiaceae bacterium
GAGGTCGTCGCCGGCGGCCGGGAGGCCAAGCAAGCGGCAAACTGGGTCATCAACGACCTGCTGGGCGCGTTGAACAAAGCCGGCAAAGGAATTGAAGAGACTCCCGTTTCCGCCGTTCAGCTCGGCGTCATTCTCGACCTCATCCGGGACGAGACGATCTCCGGCAAGATCGCCAAGGACCTCTTCGAGATCGTCTGGACCGAGGGCGGCGATCCTGCAGAGATCGTCGAAGCGCGCGGCATGCGGCAGGTGACCGACACGGGCGCCATCGAAAAGGCCGTCGACGAGATCATAGCAGCCAATCCCGACAAGGTCGCGCAGGCAAAGGCCAAGCCGACGCTGGCGGGCTGGTTCGTCGGTCAGGCGATGCGCGCGATGGGAGGCAAGGCCAATCCCGCCGCGGTCAACCAGATCGTGAAGGACCGGCTGGGGCTCGAATGAACGGTTTTTTCGTCCGCACGGCCGGCGAACGCGATCTCGCCGAGGTCAGCCGCCTGCTTGCGGAGACCTGGCACGCGACCTACGACGTCCTCTATGGCGCCGATCAGGTTGCGACGATTACGGCCTCCTGGCACACCGTCGAAGCGCTTCGCCAAAGGCTGGCGAAGCCGCATTCGGAATTTCTCGTTGCCGACGACGGCGAACGATTGCCGGCGATGGCCTTTGCAGCGGCAGCGGGCGAGGGGCGGACGGTTCTCTTGCATCAGCTCTACGTCCTGCCGGCCTTCCAGAGACTGGGTATCGGAAGCGAGCTTCTCGGCGAGGTCGAAGGCTGCTTTCCGACCGCGGACCTCATCCGCGTCGAGGTCGAGGAAGCCAATCTCAAGGCGCTCTCCTTCTACACGAGCCGCGGGTTCGTGACGGCCGCCTCGACTGGCGTCACTGCGCTTGATGCGCCGGAACGTCCCGCGCTTCTCCTCGAGAAGAGGCTGGCCTGAGCCCTTCATCGAGCGGCAAGGCTTCTCGCTGGAGGCCGGACCGCATCTTCGCCGCAGGTGGACTTTTGTGGTCGCTGTCAGCATAACGGCGGACATGGCGGCAATGGGCGCGACGCAGATGAAACAATGGCTTCTTGAAATCTTCACGTGGTGGCAGGGCCAGACGATCGGCACCCGCCTTCACACCTGGCGTTTCGGCCAGAGGGTCGGCGAGGACGAACGCGGCAACGTCTACTATCAGACCGCTGACGGCTCGCGCCGCTGGGTCATATACAACGGTCCGGCGGAAGCCTCCGCGATCGGGCCGGGCTGGCACGGCTGGATGCATCACCGCGTCGACGTCGCGCCCGCCGACGAGAGTTACACCGCGCGGAGCTGGCAGAAGCCCCATCAAGTCAATCACACCGGCACCGCCAAGGCTTATCGGCCCAAGGGGTCGTTGCTGAACACGGCGGAGCGGCCGCGCGTCACCGGCGACTACGACGCCTGGCAGCCCTGACGCTCCCGCTGGCTCTTCAGCCGCTGAAACGCCTTGCGTCGTCTTCTGGCGGATGAGCGCCCTCGAAGGCACGGACATGCATATCCGGCACCAGGAACGGCAAGATGCCTTACTTCCGGCCCTGGACGCCATCATTCAGGCGTGCCGGCACTCGCAGGGAATCGCTTGACCAACGCCGCCGACCAATCTCGTCGCACAGCGTGGATGCGGGAAAACGACCGATGAGACAATCGACGACCCTTCTTTGCGCAGCCATGGTCCTTTTCTCCGCAACCGGAACCCGAGCGCAGGACATACAGCAACTCGAACTGCCTCCGCTTGGGTCGCTCGATCCTTTCGCGGTGCCGGATGAATCAGACGACGGTCTGCAGTCTCTCGAGCCGCCGTCGAGTCTCGGTGAACAGTTCGAGGTTCCGCCGGAAGCTGTTCCAGCGGCGCCCCCGGTTCAGGCCGCACGCATCGCCAACACGGTCGCCGAATTCTCTGGCATCGACAAGATCACCGGCCGGATCACGTCCTTCGACGTCTACGTCAACGAGACCGTCCAGTTCGGCGCGCTCCAGGTGACGCCTCGCGTTTGCTATACCAGCCAACCAACCGAGGCGCCGCAGACCGACTCTTTCGTCGAGGTGGACGAGATAACGCTGGAGCGCGAGATCCGGCGCATCTTCACAGGCTGGATGTTCTCCGATTCGCCTGGCCTCAACGCGGTGGAGCATCCCGTCTACGACGTCTGGCTGAAAAGCTGCAAATCCGAGTCACCCTTGCCTCCGCCGGCGGGCTGAGCCGCGTCGACGCGAAAACCCGGAATATCGAACCGCGCGGGAACGGCGATGGCCGCGTCGAGCAGCGCCCGGTAGCGCTCGCGGTCGATCTCGACGGCGCCGAAGCGCGACAGATGCGTGGTCAGGAACTGCGTGTCGAGCAGACGGTAGCCGCCGGCGCGCAGACGATTGACGAGATGGACGAGGGACACTTTCGAGGCGTCGGTCTCCCGCGAAAACATGCTCTCGCCGAAGAACGCCGCTCCAAGGCTGACGCCGTAGAGACCGCCGACGAGATGCCCGTTGCGCCAGGCCTCGACGCAATGGGCGTGACCGGCCCGGAACAAGCTCAGATAGAGCGACCGGATCTCGGCGTTGATCCAGGTCTGCGGCCTCCCCGGCGAGCTTTCCGCGCAGCCATCGAGGACGGCTGCGAAAGCCGTATCGACGCGGATCTCGAACGTGCCGCGCCGGATCGTCTTGGCAAGGCTGCGCGGAACGTGGAAATCGTCGAGCGGGATGATGCCGCGCTCGTCGGGATCGACCCAGAACATCCCCTTGTCTTCGGCGCTTTCGGCCATCGGGAAAATGCCGCAGGCATAGGCCTTGAGAAGGATCTCGGCGGTGATCTCGAAGCGCTGGTCGCGGCCTCCGGCCATCGCCGTCAGTCCGGTTTTCCACCGGCCAGATATTTCTCCAGCCAGTGTATGTCGTAGTTGCCGGCCGCGATGTCCGGATCGTCCACGAGATCGCGGAAGAGCGGCAGCGTCGTCTTGACGCCGTCGACGACGATCTCGTCCAGCGCCCGCCGCAGCCGCATCATGCACTCCTGCCGCGTCCGGCCGGAGACGATCAACTTGCCGATCAAGCTGTCGTAGAAGGGCGGGATCGTATAGCCCTGATAGATGCCGGAATCGACGCGGACGCCGAGGCCGCCGGGCGTGTGGTAGTGGGTGATGGTGCCCGGCGAGGGCGCAAAGGTCTTCGGGTCCTCGGCATTGACGCGGCACTCGATCGCGTGGCCTGAAAAGACGACCTCATCCTGCGTCAGCGACAGGCCGAGGCCCGCGGCGACCCGGATCTGTTCGTGGACGAGGTCGAGACCGGTGATCGCCTCGGTCACGGGATGCTCGACCTGCAGACGGGTGTTCATCTCGATGAAGTAGAACTCGCCGTTCTCGTAGAGGAATTCGATCGTGCCGGCGCCCCGATAGGAAAGCTTGCGCATCGCGTCGGCGCAGATGTCGCCGATCGTGGCGCGCTGGGACTCGTCGAGCGCGGGCGAGCGCGCTTCCTCCCAGACCTTCTGGTGGCGCCGCTGCAGCGAGCAGTCGCGTTCGCCGAGATGGATCGCGTTGCCCATGCCGTCGCCGAAGACCTGAACCTCGATATGGCGGGGCTTCTCGAGATACTTCTCGATGTAGACGGCATCGTCGCCGAAGGCGGCCCCGGCTTCCGAGCGCGCGGTCGACAGCGCGAGCGAGAGGTCGGCTTCGGTACGCGCGACCTTCATGCCGCGGCCGCCGCCGCCCGAAGACGCCTTGATGATGACGGGAAAACCGATCTCCCTGGCCACGCGGACGGCTTCAGCGTCCTCCGTCACCGCACCGTCCGAACCCGGGACCACGGGGATGCCCAGCGCCTTGGCGGTGCGTTTTGCCTCGATCTTGTCGCCCATGATGCGGATGTGGTCGGCGGTCGGGCCAATGAAGGTGATCTTGTGGGCGTCGAGAATGTCGGCGAAGCGTGAGTTCTCCGACAGGAAGCCGTAGCCGGGATGCACGGCGTCGGCGCCGGTGATCTCGCAGGCCGCGAGGATCTGCGGAATGTTGAGATAGCTGTCGCGGGAGGGCGGCGGGCCGATGCAGACGCTCTCGTCGGCGAGGCGCACGTGCATGGCGGTATTGTCCGCCGTCGAATGGACGGCGACGGTCGGGATGCCGAGTTCCTTACAGGCGCGAAGCACCCGGAGCGCTATCTCGCCACGATTGGCGATGAGAACCTTCTTGAACATGATGCGCTCCCGCTTCAGCCGATGACGACGAGGGGTTCGCCGTATTCGACCGGTTGCGCGTTGTCGACGAGGATCTTCTTGATCTTGCCGGCGCGCGGCGCCGGGATCTGGTTCATGGTCTTCATCGCCTCGATGATGAGAAGCGTCTCGCCTTCAGCGACCGTCTGGCCGATCTCGACGAAGGCCTTGGAGTCCGGCCCGGAGGCGAGATAGACGGTTCCGACCATGGGTGAGGGAACGGTCCCGGCCTCGGGCCCGGACGTTGCGGCAGTCGGCGCGGGGGCGGGGACATGTCCTTGTCCCTGCGGCGCTCCGGGCATCGGCTGCGGATAGGCCATCTGCATCGGCTGCGGATAGGACGGGTATTCCTTCTGACGCGATACCCGGATTCGGAGCGTGCCCTGCTCGACCTCGATCTCCGTCAGATCCGTGTCGTTCAGGATGTCGGCAAGCTCGCGGACGAGCCCGCGATCGACGATGTTGTCTTTGCTGGACATTCTCTTCCTTCCGAAGGGGGCCGCTTCAGCGGCTGAGGAACCGGTCGCGTCGCGGCGATCGACGGCTCTCAAGGGGTCTTTGCGACATCGGTCGCGAAACTCAGGGCGGTGCTATCAGCTCCGGATGATGAAAGTCTTGATGCCGAAAGCGTGCAGAACATCTCCGTTTGAAGACGTGTTCCGCGAATTCGGCCGACTCTTCGATCGTCCGATCGCCAGCGTGCACTTATGCGGTGGGTATAAACCGAGCCGATCGCTTCGAAAAGCGGCAAATCTTCCGCAGATGCACCCTGTCCGATCGTGCCTTCAGCAGGTCGCGCTGGCGCAGGCACGCACGTTCGCGACCTTCGCGGCCAGTCCCTCGCCACCGATGGCGCCCGGCACGAGCTCGTCGGCGACCACATAGGACGGCGTGCCGTTGATCTTGAGAAGCCCAGCGAGTTGCGCACCTTCCGCGATCGCAGCCTCGACGGCGGGTAGCGTCATCGCATCGCGTACCGCGCCTTCCGGAACGCCCATGTCCTCGACGACCTGAAGGGCACTGTCCTCGTTCGCAACGCCCTTGTGGGCCAAAAGCTTGGCATGAAATTCCCCGTAGCGCTCCGGGGCGACATGCCGGAGCGCCAGGCTGACACGGGTGGCCGCTGCCGAATCCTCGCCGAGAACCGGGATTTCCTTGAGGACGAAGCGCAGCTTCGGATCGGCGGATATCAACTGCTCCATGTCGGCCAGGGCACGTTTGCAGTAGCCGCAATTGTAGTCGAAGAATTCGACGACGGTGACGTCGCCCTCCGGATTGCCGAGCACGGTGCCGACGGGCGAGGCGAAGAGCGTGTCGCGCGCCGAAGCAATGGCTCCCTTGACGGCCGCCTGATCCTCGACAGCCCGCTTCTTCTCCAGGGAATCGAGCGCCTCGAGCAGCACCTCGGGATTGCGGATCAGATAGTCGCGCACGACCGTCTCGATGTCGCTCTTTTCCGCGTCCGTCAGCGCAAACGCCGTGACGGGCTGGAGCACTGCCGCGGCGATGGCGAAGGCAAGCGAGCCGCTGATGAAGGTTCGGAGCAAGGGGCGGGTCCTTTCGGGAAGCCGGCAGCGGGGAGGGCGACGTGCACCATCACCGCCGGCGTTATTTGGTCGAGATGATGTCCTGCGCCTGAAGCCACTGCGGCGTCCCGGGCTTCAGTTTCAGTTGCGCGCGCGCTGCGAAGAGCCGGGCATCCTGCGTCGCGCCGTTGACCCAATACCCTTCCGCGGTCGCCAGCTCGGCCGAGGCGACGTCGCCGAGCTGGCCGTAGGCCAGCGCGAGAAATCGGTAGGCGGTGCCGTTCGATGGATCGGCGTCGAGGCCGCGTTTGATGAGCGCAATCGCCTGTTTCATCTCAGCCGGATCGCCGCTCGTCACCATCGCCTGACCGATGGATGCCTCGATCAGCCCGGATTTTGACGGATCGAGCGCGGCCGCCTTCGAAAATGCCGCCGCCGCGTCCTTCGAGCGTCCGGCCTCCATCAGGATCTCGCCGCGGATCTCGTGAAACCAGGGGCTCTTCGTGTTCGCCTTGATCAGTGCGTCGATCTTCTGGAGCGCCACCGAAGGCGAGCCTGCGAGATGGGCGGAGATCGCGTCGCCGTAACTTGCGGGCAGTCCTCTCGGGTCGCGCGAGAAGAGCCGGCGCACCTGTCCCGAGCCCTCGCCGTAAGCGGCGATCTTGGCGCGGGCGAGGTCGTGGCGGAGCTGAAGCGAGGGCTCGTCGGCCTTGTCGAAATGCGGGCTCTGCCGCGCCAACGTCTGTAGAAGCGCGATGCGGTCGCGCGGCGCCGGATGCGACGTCGCATAGCGGCTCGGCGAGACGCCGGAGAGAAGATTGGCGCGTTCGAGGCCCTCGAAACTCTGGATCAGCCCCTTCGCCGACTGGCCGGTCTTGTCGAGATAGACTAGCGCGGATCGATCGGCGGTGGTCTCCTCGGAGCGTTGATAGGCCATAAGCCCGCGGGATGCGGCCGCGCTGCCGCCTGCA
>JACMIV010000074.1 GCA_014380965.1 Rhizobiaceae bacterium
AACCTCGCCCGTCGCGGGATTATAGACGTCCGCAAAGCGCCCGCTGGTGCCGGCGACGCGCCTGCCGCCGATGAAATGGCCGATCTCTTCCATGCTGTCTCTCTCCGATGCGATCTTTATGGTGGATCGCACTTGCCCGTGAACGGCACACGAAATCAAGGCGAGCGGACGTTCATCCGGTGTGCGCCGATCGTCGTGTTGATCTTCGAGGAGGTGGAGGAGTGCGGCAGCTTGCGCTCAGAGCCGGCGGATCGAGGTTACCGCCGAGCCCTTCGCCGAGCTTCGCCCGACAGCGTCGGCCAAGGGTTCGACAGCCACCATCATGTGATGGGCGTTGGCGTGGAGCAGCGTCTCGGCGCCGAGGAGAAGGCCGACATGGCCCTTCCAGAAGACAAGGTCGCCGCGACGTGGAGGCTCGCCGCCATCCAGCGCGCGGCCCAGCGCACGTTCCTGCATGTCCGCGTCCCGTGGCGCCCCGATCCCGGCCATGCCGAGCGCGACCTGGACGAGGCCGGAGCAATCAATCCCCATCGTCGTCTTGCCGCCCCAGAGATAGGGCACGCCGAGAAAGCGTTCCGCGACAGCGACGGCGTCCGGAACGACCGAGGCCATCGGCGCGAGATGCTGCGCGACGACGCTTCCCGAAGGCGCGATTTGGAAATAGCGGGCATTGCGATCTTCCGCCTCGCCGCTGACGACGAGGCGCGCGCCCATCGGAAGGCCGGAAAGCGGTGGCATCTTGATGTCGGGACCGGGGAAGAGGAGGGTGCGGGGCGCGGTGACGCGATGCGTCGGCATGCCGTCGCGGGCGCCGAGCGCGGCCGCCGCCATCCAGCCGACATAGCCGTCGGCATCGAGCTGGACGAAGCACCAGCCCTCCTCGGTGGTCTCGAAGACGAGGACGTCCTCCCCGAAGAGCGCCTCCGTCTCTTGGGCGGCATCGGGTCGGGGCGCGCGGCGAAGCGCCTCCGACGCCGTCAGCACCCGCTCCGGCACGCCCTCGACGAAGCGCTTGGCTGCGACGAGCCCCTGGAGACGGATGTCGGCGAGATCGCGTCGGTAGGCGTTGAGGCGCTTGTCCGGCAGGCCGGCGGTGTCGGTCGCGATCATGGCTGTGCTCATGGCGCGAGGGCTCCTGCCTGCGCGACAAAACGGTCCGCGACGCGCGAGACGTAAAGGCTGCCGGCGACGGTTCGCTTGATGAGCACGTTGCGCCGGTCGGCTGGATCGCGCCGCCGGTCGACGAGATCGAGCTTGCCCATCGTGTCGAGGGCACGGGTGATCACGGGCTTGGTCACGTCGAGCTTGGCGGCAAGGCCACGCACCGTGTGGGGCGGGGCTTCGAGATAGATGGTGAGGAGGATCGCCGTCTGGCGGAGGGTAAGATCGGGCGCATCCTCGCGCGCTTCGGCGAGCGAGGTCTGGTGAAGAAGCCGAAGCGCCTGCGCGGGTCTGAGATCGATGCCCATGGAGGCGTTATAGCAGCGAACTCATTTCGGTTCCGTATCGGTCTCACCCGCGGTTCCCGTATCGCTGCTTCAAAACCACGTGGATCGCCCGGATGGCCTGCGCCTCGCCGCCGACAGGACCGAAGGGCGACGCCTGCGGGCGCCAACCGTAGACGTCGAAATGCGCCCATGTCTTCGCCTTCTGGGTGAAGCCCTGCAGGAACAGCGCAGCGGTCACGGCGCCGGCGAACCCGTCCGCCGTCACGTTGTTTATGTCGGCGACCTTGGAGGCAAGGCTTTTGGCGTAGGGCCGCCAGAGCGGCAGGCGCCAGATCGGATCGGCGACCGCGACCGAGGCTGCGGCAAGGTCCGAAGCGAGGCTCTCGTCGTCGGTGAAGAAGGGGGGCAGGTCGGGGCCGAGGGCGACGCGCGCCGCGCCCGTCAGCGTCGCCATATCGATGAGGATGTCGGGAGCTTCCTCGTCGGCAAGCGCGAGCGCGTCGGCAAGCACGAGGCGGCCTTCCGCGTCGGTGTTCCCGATTTCGACGGTCTTGCCGTTACGGCTCTTCAGGATGTCGCTCGGACGGAAGGCATTGGCCGAGATGGCGTTCTCGACGGCGGGGATGAGGACGCGAAGGCGGATGTCGAGCCGTTCGGCCATCAGGATGCGGGCAAGGCCGAGGACATTGGCAGCGCCCCCCATGTCCTTCTTCATGAGGAGCATGCCGGAGGCCGGCTTGATGTCGAGACCGCCGGTGTCGAAGGCGACGCCCTTGCCGACCAGCGTCACCTTCGGCGCGTCGGCGCGCCCGAAGCTCATGTCGACGAGCCGCGGCGCGACTGCACTGGCGCGCCCGACCGCGTGGATCATCGGAAAGTTCGCGGCGAGGAGATCGTCGCCGACCACCGAAGAGACGTCGGCGCCGAACTCCGCCGCCATCGCGCGGGCCGCCGCCTCGATGGCGTCCGGGCCCATGTCGTTCGCCGGCGTGTTGATGAGGTCTCGCGCCAGAAACACGCCCGCGGCGACCGTGTCCGCCGTCTCGCGCACGTCCTCGTCGACGGCCAGCGTCGGAACCTCGGCCGTGTCCGGCTTGGCCCGATAGCGCTCGAATCGGTAGCCGCCGCAGCGGAATGCGAGGGCGGCAAGGGCGGGGTCGAGCCCGTGGCCGTCCGCCAGATGCCACGCCCCGCCCGGCAAAGCCCTGGCGAGCGCTCCCGCGACGAGAGAACCCTGCGGGTCGTTGCCTGACGTGCCGGACTGGGCGCCGAGGCCAAGCACGGCGCCCAC
>JACMIV010000075.1 GCA_014380965.1 Rhizobiaceae bacterium
AGATGAAGGCGCGGATGCGATCACCGAGGCGCACGTTTTCGCGCGGGATCATTTCATCGCGGCGGATGATGCCTTCAGCCCTGCCGAGATCGACGATCACGTTGCCGTACTCGACGCGCTTCACCGTGCCGTTGCAGATCTCGCCGATGCGGTCCTTGTACTCGTCGAACTGCTTGTCGCGCTCGGCCTCGCGGACCTTCTGGACGATGACCTGCTTGGCCGACTGGGCGGCGATCCGGCCGAAATCCATCGGCGGGAGCTGTTCGGCGATGAAGTCGCCGGGCTCGGCATCGGGGTTCTTGTCGCGGGCGAGATCGAGGTAGATCTGCGTATTGGGGTCCTCGACCTCCTCGACCACTTCGAGAAGGCGCTGCAGCTTCATCTCACCGGTCTTGGTGTTGATGTCGACGCGGATGTTCGTCTCTTGGCCGTAGCGCGAGCGCGCGGCCTTCTGGATCGCATCGGCCATCGCCTCGATCACGATCTCGCGGTCGATCGACTTCTCGCGGGCGACGGCATCTGCAATCTGCAGAAGCTCGAGCCTGTTCGCACTGACTGCCATCCTGTTCTCTCCTCAAACCAATCCGCTTGGCGACCGCGCCTCGAGGCTTTCGCCCCGCCGCGCAGCCCGCGGCTCCGTTCGCATCCCCGGCTGTCCGGGGCCTCGTCACTCGCCCGAGAGGGCGGGCCATCCTCTGCCCGTCGGACGTCTTCGTCGCGGCACCCTTACGACTTCACCCAAACGCACGCGCGTCAGTCGTCGCGCTCGTTGTCGTTCTCGCCGCGGCCCTTGCGCGCCGCCTTGTCCGCCTTCAGCGCCGCGGCGATCAGATCGTCCGTCAGGATCAGCCGCGCGTCGCCGATGGCATCGAGCGGGATCTCGACAATCGCGTCCTCTTCAGCCGGCGGCTGGTCGCGCTCGAAGCGGACGGCGTCCTGCAGGACCTCGACGACCTTGCCGCGGTAGCGTTTGCGGCCCGCAACGAGACGCGTCGCCTCAAGCTTCATCAGATGGTGGCTCCAGGCCTCGAAATCACCGCGGCGCACGAGCGGTCGATCGATTCCGGGCGACGACACTTCGAGATGATACTCCTGGCTGATCGGATCTTCCACATCAAGAACAGGGGAGACGGCGCGGCTGACCGCCTCGCAATCGTCCACCGACATCGTCCCGTCGCGCTTCTCGGCCATGATCTGCAGGGTAAGCCCGTTGAGCTGCGACAAGCGGATGCGCACCAGACGATAGCCGAGCTGCTCGATCACGGGCTCCAGCAGCGTGGCAATCGACCCTTCCAACCCGTCCTCCACGATGATGCGATGCTCCATGGCGCCAGCCTTGGCATCGTCCGTGTCAGTGATCGCGTCTTCGCCCGTCACTCGTCATCCGCTCTGAGAGAGTGCCGCACTGTGCGGCATGCGCGAGACGACCATCGAAACCGGACCCCGGTAACAAAAAAGAGCGGGACCGGCAGGACCCACTCTCACGATCGCATCGCTGAGAATTTGATCGTCGTATAGGCCAAATCCGCAGGCGTATCAACCCGTCCGCCGAAACCGCCGGAAATGACGGTGTCGCGCATGCCGCTGTCAGCGCCCGGCACGGCGGAAGGTCAAATAGGCAGCCGTGCGCCCCTCGCGGAAAGCTTTCGCCTCATAGCGCGTCCCGGGCCAACCCTCGTAGGGCGCTCGCCAGTCCGATGGGCCGCGAGCCGCCCAGTCGAACGCGGGGTGGGCGCGGATGTGGAGCAACGTCCAATTGACGTAGGTGTCGATGTCGGACGCGAATCGGAACGGAGCGTCGTCATCGAGGACACGGGCGAGACGATCGAGATTGACCGCGCTGACGAAGCGCCGCTTCCAATGTTTGAACTTCGGCCAAGGGTCTGGATAGAGAAGATCGACGCCCGCGATGGAGGCCTCCGGCAGCCAGTCCAAGAGTCGCGTCGCGTCGTCGTTATAGATGCGGATGTTCGGCCGCGGCGCCTCGTCCAACACCATCAGAAGCTTCGCCATTCCGTTGACGAAAGGCTCGACGCCGATGAAGCCGATCTCGGGAAAGCGATCGGCCATGGACAGGAGATGCTCGCCGCCGCCGAAGCCGATCTCGAGCCGGACAGCGGTCACATCGGCGGCGAAGAGCGAGTGGAGGTCCTCCGGCGGCGGGCGGGAGAGGTCGAGGGCAAGCTTCGGCAGGAGCACCGACATGAGCTCTTCCTGCCGCGGGCGCAGGCGCTTTCCCTTCACGCGTCCGTAAAAAGCCTCGCGCAGGCGGGAGGGGCGGGCCTCGTCCGTCATCTCCGCTTCGTGCCCCGCCCCCGCGTCAACCGCGTCCTTCGTTCCGTCGCGCTACGGCTCAGCCCGCGACGGCGGCCTTCAACTTGGCGGCGAGATCGGTCTTCTCCCAGGAAAACGAGCCGTCCCGGCCTGCCTTGCGGCCGAAATGTCCGTAGGCGGACGTCTGGGCGTAGATCGGCTTGGAGAGGCCGAGATGCTCGCGGATGCCGCGGGGAGTCAGGACCATGACCTCGCGCAGCGCGATCTCGAGCTTGGCCTCGTCGACCTTGCCGGTACCGTGGAGGTCGACATAGACCGAGAGCGGCTCGGCGACGCCGATGGCGTAGGAGAGCTGGATCGTGCAGCGGTCGGCGAGCTTGGCGGCGACGACGTTCTTGGCGAGATAGCGCGCGGCATAGGCGGCCGAGCGGTCGACCTTGGTCGGGTCCTTGCCCGAAAACGCGCCGCCGCCGTGGGGCGCCGCGCCGCCATAGGTGTCGACGATGATCTTGCGGCCGGTGAGGCCTGCATCGCCGTCCGGGCCGCCGATGACGAACTTGCCGGTCGGGTTGACGTGCCAAACACAGTCTTCGGCGATCTTGAGATCGGCGAGCTCCTCGCGGATGAACGGCTCGACGATCGCCCGCACGTCCTCGGAAGTCAGGCTCTCGTCGAGGTGCTGGGTGGACAGAACGATGGAAACGACCTCGGTCGGCACGTCGTTCTCGTAGCGGACCGTCACCTGGCTCTTGGCGTCGGGGCCGAGCTTGCCGGCATTGCCTTCGCCCGCCTTGCGGGCGGCGGCAAGACGCTCGAGGATCTTGTGGGCATAATAGATCGGTGCCGGCATCAGCTCGGCGGTCTCGCGGCAGGCATAGCCGAACATGATGCCCTGATCGCCGGCACCCTCGTCCTTGTTGCCCGTGGCGTCGACACCTTGCGCGATGTCCGCGGACTGGCTGTGCAGCAGCACGTCGATCTTCGCCGTCTTCCAGTGGAAGCCGTCCTGCTCGTAGCCGATGGCCTTGACGGCCTTGCGCGCCGCGCTCTTGACCTTGGAGCGCATCTTCTTGTCGTCGAGCGAGCAGCGGACTTCACCGGCGATGACGATCCGATTCGTGGTCGCCAGCGTCTCGCAGGCGACGCGCACCTTCGACGGATCCATGCCGGACTTCTTCGCCTCGCGGAAGAACAGATCCACGATCTCGTCGGAGATCCGGTCGCACACCTTGTCCGGATGGCCCTCGGAGACGCTTTCGCTGGTGAAGAGATATGCACTACGCGCCATGGCTGTCCCCGTTCCGTCCGTCTTTTTCGATGCACGCGCGTTGCGGCGCGGGCCGATCGACCCCTCGAAATTCGCAGCCGAGACGGTGATGGAGCGATCGGGCCGACATGGTCGTACCGCAAGGCGATGAGCCCTCACGCTGGTCTCGGCGGCTGCGGTGTGCAGAGGACGGAGGGAAACGTCAAGATAAAACGGAAATCAGGAAGCGGAGCGGCAGGGAGATCCAACGGCTGCAGGGAGCTGTCCGAGCGCCGACGGCGCGTCAGGCCTCGGCGTCCGACGCGTCCCCTAGCGAGCGCACCAGATCGATCAAGCGCCGGCGCACCTTCGGATCGGCGATCTTGACGAAGGCGCGGTTGAGCTGGAGCCCTTCGGACGTCGACAGAAAGTCGACCACGTAGTCGGAGCCGGACGGCTCGCTGAGCCCGCCGCCGGACGCGGGCTGCGCGCCGGGCACATCTTCGAAGAAAAAAGCGATCGGAACGTTGAGAACCTCGGAAATCCGCTGGAGGCGGCTTGCGCCGATCCGGTTCGACCCCTTCTCGTATTTCTGGATCTGCTGGAACGTGATGCCGAGGGCTTCGCCGAGCTTTTCCTGGCTCATGCCGAGCATGGTGCGACGAAGACGAACCCTGGACCCGACATGGATGTCGACGGGATTGGGCTTCTTCTTGTTCTCGATCATCCTCGCCGACCCTCGCCTAGCATCCGATCCTTGCGTGCCTTCCCTCGCTATGGGTGCCGACGCCCAGACTGCCCGGGCTTTGAAGTATCCGGAGAAGCAGAGCGACGGTTCGACACGCTGTCGCAACCCGGCGTATGCGTTGTGCGCCGAATCTGTCAATCAATCTTGGCGGGCATCCTTCACGGATAAGTAACAGGCGGCCAGCCATGTCATTGCAAAACAACACCAAAAAACCAAGTTGCGGAAACGCGAAAAGAGCGTCTCCCCGATGCTTTCAGGCAACCTTGCCTCGATTGTTCCAGCCGAGCCGAGGGAGAGGCCGTCGATC
>JACMIV010000076.1 GCA_014380965.1 Rhizobiaceae bacterium
CGGCACCAAGGTCCGCTTCCAGCCGGATAGTCTGATCTTCGGCGACAAGGCCGCGTTCGATCCAGCCCGGCTCTTCGCGATGGCGCGCTCGAAGGCCTATCTCTTCGGCGGCGTCGAGATCCGCTGGTCCTGCGACGCCTCGCGCCTGCCGGCCGACGGCAAAACGCCGGCACGTGCGACATTCCATTTTCCTGGCGGCCTGAAGGACTATCTCGAAGGCTCGCTCGGCGACGAGCAGCGCATCACCTCGCAGAGCTTTTCCGGGCGGACGGAGAAGGTGTCGGGCCACGGCGCCGTCGAATGGGCGGTATCTTGGACCGGCGGCGACGGCTTCGTGCGCTCCTATTGCAACACGATCCCGACGCCGGAGGGCGGCACGCACGAGATCGGCCTGCGCAACGTTCTCCTCAGGGGCTTGAAGGCCTTCGCCGAAGTTTCGGGAAACAAGAAGGCCGCTGTGGTGACGGCCGAGGACGTGATGATCACGGCCTCGGCCATGCTGTCGGTCTTCATACGCGAGCCGGAATTCGTCGGGCAGACCAAGGACCGGCTTGCGACAGGCGAAGCGCAGCGCATCGTCGAGACCTCGATCCGCGACAGTCTCGACATCTGGCTCGCCTCCTCGCCTCAGGATGCCGCCCGCCTCATCGACTGGATCGTCGACCGGGCCGACGAACGCCTGCGTCGACGGCAGGAGAAGGAGGTCAACCGCAAGAGCGCGACGCGCAGGCTGCGGTTGCCTGGCAAGCTCGCCGACTGTTCGCAGACGGGAGCGGCCGGGGCGGAGATCTTCATCGTCGAGGGCGATTCGGCGGGCGGCTCGGCGAAGCAGGCGCGGGACCGTGCGCGTCAGGCGATCCTGCCGCTCCGGGGCAAGATCCTCAACGTCGCGAGCGCGGGACGCGAAAAGCTCGGCGCCAACCAGCAGATCTCCGACCTCATCAAGGCGCTCGGCTGCGGCACGAAGGCCCGCTACCGCGAAGAGGATCTGCGCTACGAGCGCGTGATCATCATGACGGACGCCGATGTCGACGGCGCCCACATCGCCTCGCTCCTCATCACCTTCTTCTACCAGGAAATGCAGGACCTCATCCGCCAGGGGCATCTCTTCCTCGCCGTTCCCCCGCTCTATCGTCTCAGCCAGGGCGGCAAGGTCGCCTATGCCCGCGACGACAAGGACCGCGAGCGGATCGTCGCGCGCGACTTCAAGGGCAAGGGCAAGATCGAGGTCAGCCGCTTCAAGGGCCTCGGCGAAATGCTGCCCTCGCAGCTCAAGGAGACGACGATGGACCCGAAGAAGCGCACGCTTCTGAAGGTCGCCATCGACGAGACGCCGGAAACGGGAACCGCAGGGGCGGTCGACGCGCTTATGGGCAACCGCCCGGAGGCACGCTTCCGCTTCATCCAGGACCGCGCCGCCTTCGCCGTCGATCTCGACGTCTGAAGCTCGGCAGAAAGCGGAACGGGACGCTTCAAACGAGCGGTCGATCGGACGTCGGCAGTGCCGAGGTCGAGATCGACGGGACCGCAATTAGGGAACGATGGGATGACGTATCGGACCACTCTTCTGGCGAGCCTGACGCTCGCCGCGCTCGCGATCCAGCCGTCGGCCGC
>JACMIV010000077.1 GCA_014380965.1 Rhizobiaceae bacterium
CCGCCGCCTGCGGGCGGGCGATCGTGACGACGGACGTGCCAGGCTGCCGCGCGTTCGTCCGCGACGGGATCGACGGTCTGGTCGTGCGGCCGGGCGACGCAAATGCCCTCGCAGCGGCGTTCGAGGCCCTCTCAGTGGAGCCGGAACGCGTCGCACGGATGGGCGCCTCGGCGCGCGCGCGCGTCCTCGAACATCACACGGAAGATCACGTCGTCGAAGTGCTGGAGCGCCTCTACCGCGAATGCCTCGACGCCTGACGAAGGTTCTCACGGCATGCGCCGCGATTCGGCAGGCCGAAGCGATCGGCGTCCCCGTCGAAGCCTTGCCGAAGCGGCCAGCGGAGGGTGAACGCAAACTTAAGCCTTCGAATCCTACAACCCTCGGACCAGCCCTGCCGCGCATTTGAGCAAATGTCGGTTTCTGCGGGAAATGCCTTGATTTTCAAGCAACCGGCTTCTCTTCTAGGGGCAGCGCGACGATGGAGGGTCTGGGTGAAGCCTTTTGACGAGATGCTGATCGGCGAGGCCAGCGTGCGCCAGCCTTACGAGCGTTTTCATGCCTGGTATCGTCAGCAGGACCCCGAGTCCCTCGTCGAAAAAGCCAGCGAAGCGGAGAATTTCTTTCGCCGCACCGGCATCACCTTCGCCGTCTACGGCGAAGCGGAAGCGGCCGAACGCCTGATCCCGTTCGACCTCGTGCCACGCATCATCAACAATCGCGAATGGCAGAAGCTCGCCGAGGGCATCGAGCAGCGGGTGCGTGCGCTCAACATGTTCCTGCACGACATCTATCACGACCAGGAGATCGTGAAGGCCGGCAAGGTGCCCGCACGCCTGATCGAGGGCAACGCCGCCTTCCTGCCGCAGATGGTGGGCTTCACGCCGCCCGGCGGCGTCTACACCCACATCATCGGAACCGACATCGTGCGCGTCGGCGAGGACCAATTCTACGTCCTCGAGGACAATGCCCGCACCCCCTCAGGCGTCTCGTACATGATCGAGAACCGCGAGACGATGATGCAGATGTTTCCCGAGCTCTTCGTGCAGAACCGGGTCCGGCCCGTCGAGACCTATCCGAACCACCTGCGTCGGTCGCTCTCGGCCGTGGCGCCGCCGGCCTGCCAAGGCCAGCCGACGATCGCGGTCCTGACACCCGGCATCCACAACTCAGCCTATTACGAGCACGCCTTCCTCGCCGACCAGATGGGCGTCGAGCTCGTCGAGGGCGCCGACCTCAAGCTCGTCGACGGGCGCATCCGAATGCGTACCACACGCGGTTTCAAGACGATCGACGTGCTCTACAGGCGCGTCGACGACGACTATCTCGACCCGCTCGCCTTCAATCCGGCTTCGGTGCTGGGCGTTGCCGGCATCATGGAGGTCTACAAGGCCGGCGGCATCACCATCGCCAACGCTCCCGGCACCGGCATTTCGGACGATAAGGCGATCTACTCCTACATGCCGGATATCGTCGAGTTCTACACGGGCCGTCCTGCCCTCCTCGAAAACGTGCCGACCTGGCGCTGCGCAGACGAGGACAGCCTCGCCTACGTGCTGGAGCACCTGCCGGAACTTGTCGTGAAGGAGGTCCACGGTTCGGGCGGTTACGGGATGCTTGTCGGCCCGACCTCGACGAAGGAGGAATGCGAGACCTTCGCCCACAAGCTGCGCTTGCGCCCGTCGAACTACATCGCCCAGCCGACGCTGGCGCTCTCCACCGTGCCGATCCTCCTCGAACAGGGACTCGCCCCGCGCCATGTCGATCTTCGGCCCTTCGTCCTCGTCTCCGACCAGATCAAGATCATCCCGGGCGGGCTCACCCGCGTCGCGCTGAAGGAGGGCTCGCTCGTGGTGAATTCCAGCCAGGGCGGCGGCACCAAAGACACCTGGGTCCTGGAGGACTGATCGAGCATGGCTCTTCTCGGACGCACCGCCCAAGGCCTGTTCTGGATGCACCGCTACATCGAGCGGGCCGAAAACATGGCGCGGCTCATAGATGCCGGCCTGCGCCTGTCGCTGACCAACCTCTCCTCCGAACAGGACGAGTGGCAGTCCGTGCTCGTCACGGCAGGCGTCGAAGCCGCCTACAAGGCGAAGTACCCGGATTTCGAGCCTCGGCAGATGATCGAGTTCCTGCTCAGCGACCCCGACAATCCCTCCTCGGTCCTCTCCTCGATCGAGACCGCGCGCATGAACGGTCGCATGGTGCGCACGGCGCTGACGCGCGAGAGCTGGGAGGCGCTGAACGAGAGCTGGATCGTCTTGAAGCGGCGGCTGCAGATGCCGCTGCGCGACGGGCAGCTTCCAGCCGTGCTCGACATGGTCAAGAAGCAGGCGTCCTACATGCGCGGCGCCTTCCACGGCACGATGCTTCGCAACGAGATCTTCGACTTCTGCAATCTCGGCACCTTCGTCGAGCGCGCCGACAACACGGCCCGCATCCTCGACGTGAAATACTGGGTGCTGCTGCCGCGGCATTCCTCGGTCGGCTCCTCGCTCGACAATTTCCAGTGGGGCTCGATACTGCGCTCGGTCTCGGCGCATCGTTCCTACACCTGGGAATACGACGCGGACTACCGCGCGTCCGACATCATGGATTTCCTCATCTTCAACAAGCGCATGCCGCGCTCGCTCGCCTATTGCTACTCGTCGATCGAGGACAGCCTCGCCTGCCTCGCCCGCACCTATGGCGACCGGCACGCGTGCCACGCCACCGCCGACCGCATCTGCGTCAAGTTCAAGGAGGGCGACGTGAAGCAGGTGATCGACGGGGGCCTGCACGAGTTCCTGACCGCCTTCATGGTCGATCACAACCGCCTCGCCGTCGAAATCGCCAAGAGCTATCGATTCTACTCCTGACCGGCCGACCCTCGGCACTCCAACGGGGCGCCGGTCCATCGAGGGCTTCCTTTGCGTCATGCACAGTCAAGCCTGTTCCGATGGACCCGAGGGCTTGGGACGGACCGTGACGATTTAGCAGCGGTCGCGTGGGAACATGCAGCAGAGACGGACGCAACGGTTGACAAGACCCGTCCCGCACTTGCCGGATGGGCGCCTGCGATCGTAGAGCCCACACCCGGCATCGTCGTTCCCGAAGACGTCGCGCGACTGTTTCGTGCAGTGGTGCCGATCGCATGGGGAGATCCGTATCCATGACCTACTGCGTGGGCCTGCTCGTCGATCGCGGGCTGGTGTTCATGTCCGACACGCGGACGAACGCCGGCATCGACAATATTTCCGTCGTCTCGAAGATGAAGACCTGGTCGGTGCCGGGGGACAGATTCCTCTGCCTCCTCAGCGCCGGAAACCTCGCAACCACGCAGTCGACCGTCTCGCTGCTCGAAGAACGCGGCATCGCGCCGTCGAAGCGCGAGCCGGCGATCCTCAACCAGCCGTCGATGTTCCAGACCGCCAAGCTCGTCGGCGACACGCTGAAGGAGGTCATCTCCTATACGCGCCCCTCCGGCCAGACCTCGGCCGACGGGCGCTTCTCGGGCTCCTTCATCCTTGGCGGCCAGATCAAAGGCGGGCGCCCGCGCCTCTTCATGATCTATCCCGAGGGCAACTTCATCGAGGCGGGTCCCGACAACCCGTTCTTCCAGATCGGCGAGCACAAATACGGCCGCCCGATCATCATCCGCACCTACGAGCCAACCATGGCGCTCGAAGAGGTCGCCAAGCTCCTCCTCGTGTCGTTCGATTCGACGATCCGCTCGAACCTTTCGGTCGGCCTGCCGATCGACATGCAATTCTACGAGGCGGACGCTCTCGAAGCCGGCCACCGCCAGCGCTTCGACCAGAAGGACGCCTATTATCGCCAAATCTCCGAAGGTTGGTCCGATTCGCTAAAATCGGTCTTCGATCGCCTGCCGACCTTCGAGGTCAATCCGGCAGCGGACACGCAGGAGCCGACGATCGAACTCGACGAGACCACGAAGGACATTCCGGCAGCGTAATCGCCGCGATCCGGGGAAGGCCGGCACTCAGCGCTCGCGGCGCAGGCCCTTGGCCTTGAGCTCGTCGAGATAGACTTGCCAGCGGTGGTCGCGCTCGCGGCCGAGATCGCCGAGATAGGTCCAACTGAAGATCCCGGTGTCGTGACCGTCGTCGAAGACGACGCGGATCGCGTAGTGGCCGACCGGCCTGATGTCGGCGATCGCGACGTCCCTCTTGCCGCCGACGGTGACGCGTTGTTCGGGCGAGTGTCCCTGAACTTCGGCCGAGGGCGACAGCACCCGCAGCATTTCCGCGGAAAAGCTGTCGATGGCCCCGTCGGCAAGCGTGAGCGTCAGGGTCCGACGATCCTTCGAGACGCGGATTTCACGCGGCGCGGCGCGGGTGTCACCCATGTGTTTTCGATCCGTTCTTCACGTCGTGGTCCACGACCGGTGCGGGCCGCTTGACCAGGACGCCACGGCAATCCACATCTCTCGCATGACCGATGCTATGAACCACGTGACCGCCGGCGGCAACCTTTTCAAGCTGGCGGGCGACATCGCCATGCCGGGCGCGGGGGTATTGGGGAAATGCGCCGAGATGATCGATCCCTTCGGGCGAGCGATCACTTATCTGCGCGTCTCGGTGACCGACCGCTGCGACTTCCGCTGCGTGTACTGCATGGCCGAGGACATGACGTTCCTGCCCAAGCGCGATCTCCTGTCGCTGGAAGAGCTCGACCGGCTCGCCAGCGCCTTCGTCGCCAAAGGCGTCAAGCGCCTGCGGCTTACCGGCGGCGAGCCTCTGGTGCGTAAGAACATCATGCACCTCATCCGTTCGCTCTCGCGCCATCTGGCGACAGGCGCGCTCGACGAGCTGACGCTCACCACCAACGGCTCTCAGCTCCAGCGCTTTGCCGCCGAGCTCGCCGATTGCGGGGTGAAGCGGCTCAACGTCTCGCTGGATACGCTGGACGAGGGAAAGTTCAAGGCGATCACCCGGTGGGGCGATCTCGGCCGCGTGCTCGCCGGCATCGAGGCCGCGCAGGCCGCCGGCATCGCGGTGAAGGTCAACGCCGTGGCCCTGAAGCACGACAACGCCGCCGAAATCCCCGAACTGATCCGCTGGGCCCACGGGCG